>CAJXZI010000001.1 GCA_913063005.1 uncultured Halieaceae bacterium
CGTCGCAAGTAAGGAAGATGACGCATTTCGGTTCACCACCCATATTGGTCGCAGAGCGCTTTTCAACGTGGTAGAGCGGGTAACAACAGCGACCGTTTTCGGTCAGGGACGTATCGCAGTAATCCGCGTGTCGAGCTTCGTTTAAAACCACGTTCTCGACAATCGCGCCGAAGCGAATGGCGTCCCAGATAATCGGTTCGTTCTTTTGACTGAGATCGATGGTTTTTGCATAGCATCCGCCCTCGATATTGAAAACGGAGCCCGACGCCCAGCCGTGCTCGTCATCACCAATAAGATAGCGCGCGGGATCTGCAGAAAGGGTTGTCTTACCTGTGCCCGATAGTCCAAAGAAAAGCGTGGTATCACCGTCATCACCAATATTGGCTGAGCAGTGCATGGGTAGTACGTCTTTCTCAGGCAAGAGGAAGTTCTGTACTGAGAACATGGCCTTCTTCATCTCCCCCGCGTAACGCATACCTGCAATCAACACTTTTCGTTGGCCAAAATTGATAATCACAACGCCGTCTGAATTGGTGCCGTCGCGTTCGGGGTCGCAAACGAAGTCCGCTACGTTCAAAATCTTCCACTCGGCTTTATCCGACGGATTATAGTTTTCAGGGCGGATAAACATGTTGCGGCCAAACAGGCCCTGCCACGCTGTGCCGGTAATGACCTTTACCGGTAAATAGTGATCTGAGTGCTCACCCACATGTAGGTGTTGGACCCATTGCTCGTTCTTAGCAACGTGGGCCTTAACCCGGTCCCATAGCGCATCGAATTTATCGGCGGGAAATTCGCGGTTAACGCTTCCCCACTCTACCGCATCCTCGCTCGAGGGCTCCCGGACGATAAAACGATCAGCAGGAGATCGGCCGGTTCTGTGGCCTGTTTCAACGCGAAGCGCGCCGGTGTCAGTCAAGCAGCCTTCCTTGCGATCCAGAGCCATCTCGATAAGTTGCGCTGCTGTGCTGTCTATGTGTTTGATCGGTGCTTGTGCACTCTGTTCAACGGTCATGTGTGTCTACTTCCAGTGTGAGTGTGAAGGAAACGTGTGCCAGATTAGTGGAGAGTATGCTCCTCTTCTGGTCTAACGTCGGTTAGCGAATAAGAGTAGTGTTTACTACACATTTCGCAGTTCATCGTCACTGTTTCTTGCTCTTCAAAAAGCTCAGTGATCTCGTGTTCGGGTAATAAACGGATGGCATTAAGGCTTCGTTCGCTCGAGCAGTTGCACTCGAAGCGAATGCCTTTGGGGTCGAAACGCTTAACCGTCCATTCGTTAAAGAGTCGGTAGAGTAGGTTATCGGTGTCGATCGCTAGTAACTCGTCGTCGGTAACGGTTTCTGCAAGCGCGCACAACGTCTGCCACTGATCGAATCTCACGGTCTCGTCGGGCACCAACTGCTTGGGAAGCTGCTGCAACATCAAAGCCGCGGCGGCACCCTCATCGGCGGATAACCAAAATTTCGTTGCTAATTGTTCGCTTTGTTCAAAATAGTCACTGAGCACGTCGCACAGCTCATCGCGCTGAACCGCAATAATGCCTTGGTAGCGCTGACCTACATCGGGCTCAATCGTCAGCGTCAAAACGCCATTGGGCAGAAGGGAGCTGAGCGGACCTTTTGCTGCATCGAGATCGCCCCGAGCCAAGCCCCTGACCTGTCCTTCTGAAGAGCACTCGAGCATGACCAACGATAACGGGCCATCGCTGCGTCCCTGAAGCACAACGCGCCCTTGGAATTTCAAGTTGTTGCTGATGACAACGGTAGCTGCAGCAAATTCACCGAGAAGGCGCTTCACACCCTCACCGTAAGGGTGTGCAGCGTAAAGATCGTTCAGGACATGTTGAAGCGCTACCGTCTCGCCACGCACGTCCGCATCCTCGAACAAGAAACGAAAACTGTTGTCGGTGGAGGTTATGGTAGACATGACGCTAGTTTAACAAGCTCGCTCGAATGGGAGCGTGGAAACTAGCGTAGAATATTCACAATCGAGCTGCTGGATAGCAGCTCGGAGCCGTCACGTTAAGCCAGTGCCTTAACTTTTGCATTCAAACGGCTCTTATGGCGTGCCGCTTTGTTCTTTTTGATGATGCCTTTATTGGCCATACGATCAATGACAGGTACTGCCGCGTTGTAGGCTTCCTGCGCGGGACCGTGTTCGCCAGCGTTAACTGCTGCAATAACCTGCTTCATCTTTGTACGAACCAAAGAACGCAGACTTGCGTTGTGCGCGCGTTGCTTATCGTTTTGTTTTGCTCTTTTACGAGCCTGTGGTGAGTTCGCCACGAAATCTCTCCGGAATTCAAAGGGCGCAAATAGTGGGTGAGGTCGATGCCTATGTCAACCGCTCAGCGCCCATACGGTAATAATGTCTAACTTAGAGCCCTAGAATGACCAATAACCAGCCGAGGCCCGCAAGTAGCAGGGTTTCTTTTGCTTCCGCAAAGCGGAACAGTGCGTAGCCGTAGCCAACAGGTGGCAGTAGCACGGAGAACATGCCCCATGCGTAGTCTTCCTTCCATGCCGTTATGAGCAATAACCCCCAGCTCACTAACAGGCAAGACACTCCCAAAAACATCAAATATGCGCTAGACGCTTCCATCTCTTCTTCTCCGCAGGTAGGGTTCACGACGGGGCGCGATGCTACCAGATTACGCTCGCCAGAACACATTCAAAAAGGCGTAATGCGGTAAATAGTGGGATTCAAAGCGATCAATCCGCTTGGTTTGATTTGATATCGGCAACAGTAAAATGACAGACCCTTATAGCGAGATCAGACCTTACCGGGATCACGAGGTTAGCTCCGTGATCGACGATCTTTTGGCAGATAATGAATTTATCGACACGCTGATGGCGCTGCGTGGCAATAAAGTTGCTAAATGGCTACCCGTGGTATCGAGGCTTTTCGCACGCCGATTTTTGAAAAAACAGATTGCGGGTGTCGATACTGTCGAGGGATTCCAAGCCCTAGTAAAGCCACGGCTCGATCGAGTGGTTGAATCTACCTCGCAGTTTTCCAGTGACGGCATCGACGCGTTATCGACTTCGAGCTCTTATCTGTTTATCAGCAACCATAGAGACATTGTTATGGACTCTGCTTATGCCAACATCGTGCTGGTCGAGCAGGGGCATAGAACAGCACAAATCGCGATTGGCGATAACCTTCTGCAGAAGCCTTGGGTGTCTCACTTAATGCGCATCAACAAAAGCTTCATTGTGAAGCGTGACCTGAGTGGCCCCAAGCAG
Source organism: uncultured Halieaceae bacterium (assembly GCA_913063005.1). Taxonomy (GTDB): domain Bacteria; phylum Pseudomonadota; class Gammaproteobacteria; order Pseudomonadales; family Halieaceae; genus Luminiphilus. The sequence goes on from CAJXZI010000001.1 coordinate 3,249, forward strand.
CAATTAGCTGCCTCGAAACAGCTCGCTAATTTTATGCGCAGCGCCATTACTGAGAATCAGGGCTCACTCTGGATAGCGCAGCGCGAGGGGCGCGCGAAAGATGGCAATGACCGAACCGAAGCTGCGGTCTTGAAAATGCTGACGCTGTCGCGCGATAAACAGTCGGAGTCGGCAGATGATGTGCTTGGTCAGCTGAATATTGTTCCTCTCACAGTCTCCTATGAGTTGGACCCCTGCGATTGTCGCAAGGCGCGCGAGCTGGCGGTGGGAGACGATTACCAAAAGCGTCAGTTTGAAGATCTCGACAGTATTGCCGCGGGAATAACGGGCGAAAAAGGTCGTGTGCACCTACATTTTGGGCGGCCGCTTAGGTCTGATTCTTTGTCCGTCGCTGACGCGGTTCGACTTATCGATGCGCAAATGGTGGAAAACTATCGGCTGTTCCAGACAAATATTTGGGCTTATGAGGCGCTGGGCGGTGGTGAAACCAATGCACTTCCCGAAATCGAAGGCGCCAGCTTGTCGCATTCAGAGTTTATGGCGCGGTTTGATGATTTGACGCCGCTTGAGCGAAACTTGGCACTCTCTGCCTACGCTAAACCCGTATTCAATTGGCTGCACCACCTGGCAAAGAGTTGATGCGCTTTGCTGAGTGAAGATCTGCGACAATCGGTTCGCGATGCCTTTTCCAACCTAACTCAAGCCAAGGGCCTGAAGCCGCGGTGGGGCCAGCGACAAATGATCGCTGAAGTCGCAAATACCTTGGGTGATACGGAGCGATCGCCGTTTCTGGCGATCGAAGCGGGTACGGGCACCGGTAAGACCATCGCTTACACAATTGCCGCCCTACCGGTGGCGAAAGCGCAATCCAAGACACTGGTGATTGCTACGGCGACCGTTGCGCTGCAGGAGCAGTTGATCCTAAAGGATCTCCCTGAGATAAAGCGGCACAGTGGTATCAGCTTTAGTTACCAGTTGGCGAAGGGTAGGAGTCGTTACCTCTGCTTATATAAGTTAGATCAGCTAATCCAGGGTTCGCCCGACACCCCGATGTTGTCGATGTATCCCGATGAGGCCGAGTTGCCTGAGGGCGAGGAGGCTCAGAGGACTTATGACGCCATGTTAATGGCGGTAAGTGACGATAGTTGGGATGGCGATCTTGATAGCTGGCCTGATGCGCTTGAGCCTAGTGTTATTCGATCAGTGACGACGGATCATTCGCAATGTTTGGGCCGCCGCTGCCCACATATTACGGGCTGTAGTTTCTTTCGTGCCAGAGAGGGGTTGGAAGAGGCAGATGTCATCGTGACCAATCATGACCTTGTGCTTTCAGACTTCCGCCTCGGTGGTGGACTCATCCTGTCAGCTCCGGAAGAAAGCTTTTATATTTTTGATGAAGGCCATCAGCTTGCCGAGAAGTGCTTGCAGCATTTCGCCTGCTTCGCTCGCAGTGGAAGGACATTGAATAATCTGGCGGAAAGCCAACAGTGGTTCGAGAGCAAGCAGACATTTTTCTTGGAGAATGATGTGCGAGCTGAGTCGCTCGCGGCCATTACGGCGAATCAGAGTGATCTACTGCAGATGACTCGGGACATCTTTGGTTTGTGCTGGTCGCTTTTGAATGACCGGACTGATACCCGCTCAGATTTGCGGTTCGAGTTTGGCGTTGTTCATAGCGAGCTTAGAGAGGGGGCAGCAGCGCTCCGCGATCTCTGGCGAATCAATCGCCAGCGATTAAATCCGCTCGCGGGGCTGGTTGAAGCACTGCTCGAGGAAGCCGACGCTGACAATAGAGAGACCTGGGAAGCCAGCCTTAACGATTTGCAGGTCATGGTTGCTCGCGCAGAAGGTCAAATTGCTCTCTGGGATAGTTATGCAGAATCTGCCGAGCCGACGGGAACACCGTGGGCACGCTGGATGCGTCACTACGGTGACGAGAGCGCTATAGAGTGCTTTGCGAGTCCTATTTACGCGAGAGATATTTTGTCGGAACACGTGTGGGATCGCGTAGCTGGTGTGGTTATGACATCAGCAACCCTGACAGCTCTGGGCTCTTTTGAGCACTTAATGCAGCAAACGGGACTACCGGAAGACACCACACTCGCACGCGTCGAGAGTCCGTTTGACGCGTCACGTGGAAGGTTTGTTGTGCCTGACATGCGGAGCAATCCAAGCAGCCCAAGCGAACATACTGATGAGTTGATTGAGCGCCTACCTTCGCTGCTTGAAGAGCGGCTAGGAACCCTCGTCCTGTTTAGCTCAAGGCGCCAGTTGCAAGAGGTTCAGGAAGCACTCGAATCCAGTTTTAGCGACGCACTGTTGATTCAAGGGGTTATGAGTAAAGCGGAGATTATCGCCGAACATCGGCGGCGCATCGACGCGGGATTGTCTTCGATCATTTTTGGTCTGGCGAGTTTCGCAGAAGGCGTCGACTTACCCGGTCGTTACTGCGAGCACGTCATTATCGCGAAATTACCGTTTGCGGCGCCGGATAATCCGATTGATGCAGCTCATGCTGAGCTACTCGAGGCGGAGGGACGTAATCCGTTTATGGAGCTGACGGTCCCTTCGGCGTCGCTCCGATTGCTTCAGGCCTGTGGCCGACTTCTTCGCACGGAGACAGATGAAGGGGTCATCACATTGCTGGACACGCGGATTGCCAGCAAGCGATACGGTCGCGCGATTTTAGAGACACTTCCTCGGTTTACTTTCGATATTCAGGGTTGATACACACCTTGAAGAGGTGCCACTGCGAGTTTGACTAGCCCAACTCAAGAGTTGAGTTGCATGCAGCGTTTCAGAAGGTTGCCGGGTGTGCAACTTACGAGGGCGCATCGAGTATCGTAGAGGGTGATCCTGATTTAATCTTTCGAGAATAAGCCCTCTGGGGCTAGAGCACAGTGACGAGTTGCTGGTGAAAGTTAGAAGCAAAAATTACAGGCAAAAAAAAGCCCCGCTTTACGGGGCTTTTTAACTCAGGCCATCAGTCCCAGCTCAGTGCACCACCGGTCTGATACTCAATCACACGTGTCTCAAAGAAGTTCTTCTCTTTGCGTAGATCCATGATCTCAGACATCCATGGGAATGGGTTCTGTGCACCCGGGAATTGCTCTGGAAGACCCAGCTGTGTCAGGCGTCGGTTTGCAATGAACTGAAGATATTCCTCCATCATGCTCGCGTTCATTCCTAGAACACCTCGGGGCATTGTGTCTCTAGCGTATTCAATCTCAAGCGCTGTGCCTTCGAGAATCATTTGAATCGCTTCCTGCTGGAACTCTTCTGTCCACAGATGTGGATTTTCCAGCTTGATTTGGTTGATGACATCAATGCCGAAGTTCAGGTGCATAGACTCATCACGCAGAATGTACTGGAACTGTTCCGCAACGCCCGTCATCTTGTTGCGACGACCCATCGAGAGGATTTGCGTAAAGCCACAGTAGAAGAAGATGCCTTCAGTCACGCCATAGAAACCAATCAGGTTTCGTAGCACCTGCTGATCGTCTTCTACCGTGCCTGTTGTGAAGTTGGGGTCTGATAGCGCTTGCGTCTTGTTGAGTGACCAAGATGCTTTCTTAGCGACAGACGGAACCTCACGATACATGTTAAAGACTTCACCTTCGTCCATACCGAGTGACTCAATGCAGTACTGGTACGCATGCGTATGAATCGCCTCTTCAAACGCCTGACGGAGGAGATACTGGCGGCATTCTGGGTTGGTAATGAGTCGGTAAATACCCAATACCAAGTTGTTGGCTACCAGCGAATCCGCTGTTGAGAAGTAGCCCAGCGAACGCATAACGATGCGACGCTCATCGTCAGTCAGGCCGTCTTCACTTTTCCAGGTGGCGACGTCAGCCGTCATGTTGATTTCTTGCGGCATCCAATGGTTTGCACAACCGTCGAGGTACTTCTGCCAGGCCCAGTCGTACTTAAAGGGTACAAGCTGGTTGAGGTCGGCGCGGCAGTTAATCATTGCCTTCTCGTCAACAGAGATACGTGACGCGCCCATCTCAAGCTCTTCCAGACCGGGTGCTGTATCGATATTTGCGACAGCCTCTGCAGCAGCTTTTACTGAATCAGTTGCTGGTGCCGCTACTGCTGGTTGCTCGTTGAGCGTTTCGAGCGCCTTGTTAACCACTTCGGGCTGAACAGGTGCTTGTTGCTGTGATGCAGCAGTAGGCGCTTCGCCCTCTGCTACGTTGTAATCATCCCAATTAAGCATCGTTAACTCCTTTAACTTATTTGGTTACTGACAAGCTTCACAATCTGGATCGTCAAGCGAACAGGCCTTGGGTACTGGCGCTGGTTGCACTGGCGCGGCTTCCGCTGCTTGTTGAGATACAGCGTTGAGTTGCCCAGTGTTAACCGTCGATTTCTCGGTGCCGGTAGCCGCTAACGAACGCAAGTAGTATGTTGTTTTCAAACCGCTGTACCAAGCCATTCGGTAGGTAACGTCCAGTTTTTTACCACTTGCGTTGTTGATGTATAGGTTCAGTGACTGAGCCTGATCGATCCACTTCTGGCGACGGCTCGCAGCGTCCACTAACCAGCGAGGCTCAACCTCAAACGCAGTCGCGTATTTAGCTTTTAAATCGGCTGGGATTCGATCCACCGCCTGTACGCTACCGTCGAAGTACTTGAGATCATTGACCATCACTTTGTCCCACAAGCCACGCTCTTTAAGATCGCGCACCAAGTAAGGGTTGACCACAGTGAATTCGCCAGAGAGGTTCGATTTCACGTACAAGTTTTGGTACGTCGGCTCGATTGACTGCGACACGCCCGTGATGTTGGCAATGGTCGCGGTTGGTGCAATCGCCATGACGTTTGAGTTACGCATACCTTGCTGCGCAACTTTGCCGCGCAGGGCATCCCAATCCATGCTGCTCTCTTGGTTGACCGAGATATAGTCGGTGCCGCGTTGCTCTACCAGCATGTTGAGCGAGTCGATGGGGAAAATGCCCTGACTCCACAACGAGCCTTCGTAGCTTGAGTAAGCGCCGCGCTCTGCAGCAAGATCAGTTGACGCGCTGATCGCGAAGTAGCTGATGGCTTCCATCGACTTATCTGCAAACTCAACAGCCTGCTCCGACGCATATGAGATGTCTGTCTTGTACAGAGCATCTTGGAAGCCCATGAGGCCCAGACCAATAGGTCGGTGCTTCATATTTGAGTTTTCCGAGGTCTCAACAGAGTAATAGTTGATGTCGATGACGTTATCGAGCATGCGGATCGCGGTTGTCACTGTCTTGCGCAACTTGTCGATGTTCAGCGCGCCGTTCTCAATATGCTGTGGCAAGTTGACTGACCCGAGGTTGCACACGGCGATCTCATCTTTGCTCGTGTTGAGCGTGATCTCTGTGCAGAGATTTGACGAGTGAACCACACCGCAGTGTTGTTGTGGTGATCGGATGTTGCAGGGATCTTTGAAGGTAATCCATGGGTGACCTGTCTCAAAAATCATGCCGAGCATCTTGCGCCACAGTGCCTGTGCTTTCAGCGTCTTGTGAAGCTTCAGTTCGCCAGTACGAGCTTGCTCTTCGTATTGCATGTAACGCTCTTCAAACGCCGTGCCGTACAGGTCGTGCAGATCCGGGACATCGTTTGGCGAGAACAGCGTCCAGTCACCATCTTCGAAAACGCGTTTCATGAACAGATCTGGTACCCAGTTCGCTGTATTCATATCGTGCGTACGGCGACGATCGTCCCCTGTGTTCTTGCGGAGCTCGAGGAATTCCTCGATATCCATATGCCAAGTCTCGAGGTAGGCACAGACTGCTCCCTTGCGCTTGCCTCCTTGGTTAACGGCAACGGCTGTGTCGTTTACTACTTTCAAGAAAGGTACGACGCCCTGGCTCTTACCGTTGGTGCCTTTGATGTAGGCGCCCAGCGCTCGCACGGGCGTCCAGTCATTTCCGAGGCCGCCAGCAAACTTCGAGAGCATTGCATTGTCTTGAATCGCGCCATAAATGCCGTGGAGGTCATCAGGTACTGTTGTCAGGTAGCAAGAGCTTAACTGTGGACGCAGTGTGCCGGAGTTGAACAATGTTGGTGTCGAACTCATATAGTCAAATGAGGACAGAAGCTGATAGAACTCGATTGCGCGTGCGTTCTTGTCATCTTCGCGTGTTGCGAGGCCCATGGCCACTCGCATGAAGAACAGCTGTGGCAGCTCAAAACGCGTTTCATCGCTGTGGATGAAGTAGCGGTCGTATAACGTCTGCAAGCCCAGGTAGCTGAACTGAAGATCGCGCTCAGGTAGCAACGCGGCACCCAGCATGTCGAGGTCGTAGTCAGCGAGATTTGGCGCCAACAACTCCAGTTCGATGCCGCGACTGATGAACGATTTGAGTGCTTGTGGATAGTAGGTATCCATGTCCCCTTGTGTCGCAGAATCTGCCACGTTGAGGAAGCTCAAACCTTCGGCGCGAAGGTTGTCGAGTAGCAGGCGCGCAGCAACACTCGAGTAGTTAGGTTCCTGCTCGATCATGGTGCGTGCTGTGATTACGAGTGATGTGCTTAGCTCTTGCTCGGTGACACCGTTGTAGAGGTTTTTAAGTGCTTCATCAATGATGGCTGCCTCGCTGACGTCAGAGAGGTCCATGCACGCCTCTGCAACGATCGTGCGGATGCGTTCGATATCCAAAGGCTTCGAGGTGCCGTCTGCACCCACCACATTGATCGCGCCAGCGGCTGCTTCAGACTCGGGTGACAGCGCTTCTTTCTCAACGCGCGCTTGTCGTCGCGACTCGCGATAGATGACGTAGTCGCGTGCAATGAGGTGCTCACCGGCACGCATCAGCGCGAGTTCAACCTGGTCTTGGATATCCTCGATGTGGATGGTGCCGCCTGAGGGCATACGGCGCTTGAACGTGCCGACAACCTGCTCGGTCAACTTTGCGACGGTTTCGTGAATTCGTGAGCTTGCGGCAGCAGTTCCGCCTTCAACGGCTAGGAATGCTTTCGTGATCGCGACAGAAATTTTGCTGTCCTCGAAAGGCACCACGGTCCCATTGCGTTTAATGACGCGCATTTGTCCTGGCGCCGTTGCCGCTATTCGGGTCTGGCTGGGTGTTCCTGTTACTGGCGGGGTTGCGGGCGTTTGATTGCCTGCGGTTTCGCTGCCTGTCTGCATGCTGTTGTCACCTCACGTGTGTTTCTGTGGTTAAACAACCGCTCAATGCGTGGTGTCTGTTTTACTAATTTTCACCACATCTTGGGGTCGTTACTGATTGCACCCCCAAGATAGGGCGGAGAGGGGTGGATTGCAAGCCCCAAAAGCTGCGAATTTCCTGTGGATAAGATGTGCTGGTTTGTAAAGTTAGTAGTAACTCACACAACCACGCGCGTAATGGCGAAAAAGGATAGGTTATGCTGATGGGACGATGGATGAATATTGATTAAGCAAATGAAGGCGGACGGTAATTTTTACCGTTAAGTAACGCTTCATTTTTTCTCGCAAAGTAGGTTTGGCCGGTGGCCCGGTTCTAGCGCAGGAGAAACTCGATTAATGCCTTTTGGGCGTGAAGTCTGTTTTCTGCTTCATCCCAAATGACCGTATCTGGATTATCCATGAGGTCCGCGGTGATTTCCTCACCGCGATGGGCGGGCAAACAATGTAAATAAAGCGCTTCAGGATCGGCAAGGTCGAGTAAATCTTGATTGAGCTGATAGGCTGATAGCGCCTGTTCGCGCATGCGCGCCTCCTCTTCCTGACCCATTGAGGCCCAAACATCAGTTACCAATAAGTGAGCGCCTTCGCTCGCTCGCTTGGGATCGTTTTCTATGCTCGCAAAGCCCTGCGCCTGATCCAGTAATTCTGTGGATGGCTCGAATCCCTCGGGGCAGGCGATTTTTAGGTGAAAGCCTAAAATCTTCGCGGCGTTAATGTAGGACTGGCACATGTTGTTACCGTCCCCAAGCCAGCAGACCGTCTTGCCCTGAACATCGCCACGGTGCTCCATCCAGGTTTGCATATCGGCGAGAAGTTGGCAGGGATGGTAGTCATCCGTAAGCGCATTGATCACAGGTACGCTCGAATGCTCCGCAAAAAGCTCGACGTCCGTATGAGCGAAGGTGCGAATCATGACGATATCAACCATCGATGAGATCACCTTGGCTGTATCACTAATCGGCTCACCGCGTCCCATTTGCGTATCGGCTGATGAGAGAAACATGGCGCTGCCGCCCAGTTGAGTCATTCCCGCTTCAAAGGATACGCGGGTCCTGGTCGATGATTTCGCAAAAATCATCGCCATCACTTTTCCTTTCAGCGAGTCGTGAGCCACGCCATTTCGCTGAAGCTTTTTTAACTCCGATGCGCGCTTCAATAGGGCCAGAAGCTCATCGCGAGTTAAGTCGTTCAATGTCAGGAAGTGACGAGTGTGGCTCATTGTGAGAACTCCAGCAGTTTATTTCAGCGGGTTTTACCCAGTTCATTCAAGATATCAGCCACGCGCTCGCCAACTGACCTCGCCTGCGGTTTAGTCATTACCAGAGGTGGTAGAAGTCGAATAGTGCTGCCACCAGCGACGTTTAAGAGCAGGCGTCTATCGAGCGCCATGCGAACGATATCGGTGGTTGGGACGTTGGGCTCGATGCCAATCATTAGCCCGTGGCCTCGCTCGTCTTTTACCAGCTCCGAGTCGTTTAATTGGCCGTGCAGTCCCTCGAGGATCCATCCTCGAATAGGATCAGCCTGCTTCCACAGTTGCTCGGTGCTCAGTGTGTTGATGACCGCACTGGCCGCCGCGCAACAGATCGGGTTGCCACCGTAAGTTGTTCCGTGATCGCCCGCGATAAGCAACGCGCTTGCGCGATCGTTGGTCATGCAGGCACCTATGGGCATACCGTTGCCCAGGCCTTTGGCTGTTGCCAATACATCTGGCATGACGCCCAAACGCTGAAAAACGTATAACGCACCGCAACGACCGTTGCCCGATTGCACTTCATCGAAGCTGAGTAGCCAGTTGTGTTGATCGCAAAGCTCTCGGGCGCGCTGAAGAAAAGCAAGCTCGAGTGGCCAAATGCCGCTTTCACCTTGAACAGGCTCTAAATGCACAGCGACCACATCCTTGTGATGCTTGGCGATGGTTTCCAGGCCTTCAATATCGTTTCTGCCAATGCGGATAAAGCCCGGTAGTAGCGGTTTGAAGGCCTGTTGAATTGCCGCACTGCCTGTTGCAGACAGCGCACCCATGGTTCTGCCGTGGAATGCGCCCTCTATGACCACAATCTTCGGGTCTTCGATGCCCTGATTAGCACCATGGCGTCTTGCAACTTTAATCGCAGTCTCGTTGGCTTCAGCGCCTGAGTTGCAAAAGAAAACTTTTTCCATACCGGTGAGTTGGGTTAGCTCGGTGGCGAGTCGCTCCTGCTGAGGGATCCCATAGAGATTTGATGTATGAAGCAGCGTTTCAGCTTGCTCGGTTATGGCTCTTGTTATGTTTGGATGACAGTGTCCTAGATTGGTTACTGCAATCCCCGACAACGCGTCAAGAAAGGGCTGACCTTTCTGATCGAACAGTTCTGCACCCGCGCCCGATGCGAAAGCAACGGGGAGACGACCGTAGGTGGGCATAATGGCAGACATGTCAGAATCCTAAGTTGGTTTTACTCTCGATGACGCACCAGTTTCTGGTAAGCTATTCGCTACAACAGAACACGAATCACACCGCGGAGAGCGTAAATGGACATTATGGAGACCATTAAGGATCAGATCGAGAGCAATCGAGTGATTCTGTACATGAAAGGTTCCCCAAATCAGCCTCAATGTGGGTTTTCTGCGAGAACCGTTCAAGCGCTAATGGGCTGCGGTCAGAAATTTGCCTATGTCGATGTGCTCAGTAACCCAGAGATTCGAGCAAATTTACCTGCTTATGGTAACTGGCCCACTTTCCCGCAATTGTGGGTCGACGGCGAGCTCATCGGCGGTTGCGACATCGTGTGCGATATGGACGCAACGGGCGAGCTTAAAGAGGTTGTTGTGGGTGAGGGCGGCTCCGAAGCGTGAACTCGGAGCCTCGGCGGTCTCATCCTTCGCTGGGTTTAACCGTCTTCATGGCCGTTTGCAGATAGTTCTGCTCGCCCACGCGATCCATCAGAGACAACTGCGTTTCCAGCCAGTCGATATGCTCTTCCTCGGCATCTAGGATTCGCTTTGCTAAATCGCGCGACACGTAATCACCGACTTCCTCGCAGCACTTAACCGTGGCTTTAAGGTCCTCGTGCGCCACGTGCTCGAGTTGAAGGTCGCACTCGAGCATTTCACGAGGCGTCTCCCCAATCCTCAGTTTGCCAAGATCCTGCAAGTTGGGGATTCCCTCGAGAAATAAAATACGCTCGACAAGTTCATCTGCGTGTTTCATCTCGTCGATTGACTCGTGGTACTCGTGCTCAGCGAGTTCAACAAGCCCCATATCTTTGTACATTTTTGAGTGCAAAAAGTACTGATTGATCGCGACAAGCTCGTTGTACAGAATTTTGTTGAGGTGACGAATAACGTCTGGGTTGCCTTTCATGACTGAAGTCCTGATCTGTCGTTAACACAGGCTGAATTATAGCCTAAGACGCCGACCTTAAAAAGCATAAGTTATTGATTTTTAATGAAAAGAAAATGAAAACGATTCGCAAACGCAGTCGCGTTTAGGTTTGCAATCAGCCTTGGCGAGCGGCCTGAATTTGCACGCCGCGATTCATAGCTTCGCTGACTAGCGATTCAGCAAAACACGAGCACTTACCACACTGGGTCGAACAGCCAGTGGCACGACTGACGTCGGCCAGTGAACGCGCACCAGCGGCTACTTGCTCTCGGATAGCTCGGTCGGTGACGCCTTTGCAGATGCATACATACATGCGAGAAACGTAATGCTAATGAGAACCATTGTCAACAATCAATGTGGAGTCTAGCGTATACTCCGCGCTTTCATAGGTAGGGAACGGTTAAGTGACGGTAAAGCAGCATATAGAAGCACTCGCAAAATCTGCAAAGGCCGCATGCCCAATTATCGCAAATGCGCCGGTAGCCCAACGAAATGCTGCATTGGCGGCGATTGCCGACGCCATCGAAGGGTCGCGCTCAGCACTGCTAGAGGCTAACGCGCTCGACCTAGAGGCTGCCCAAAGTGCTGGGTTAGATTCAGCGCTCATCGATCGTCTAGAACTCAATGCCGACCGCATCGACGGCATGCTCGAGGCACTAAAAATAGTACGCTCTTTACCCGATCCCATAGGTGGCATCGAAGGCCTAAAGGCAATGGAGTCTGGGATTCAAGTCGGGAAAATGCGCGTTCCACTTGGCTTGATTGGCATTATCTACGAGTCCCGACCAAACGTAACAATTGATGCGGCAAGTCTGTGTCTTAAGTCGGGTAATGCCGTCCTGCTTCGAGGCGGTTCGGAAGCTATCCGCTCAAATCTTGTGCTATCTGACTGCATCAAGCGAGGACTGGCATCTTCAGGCTTATCAGAGGATGCAGTCCAAGTTGTCGATACCACCGACCGTAACGCTGTTTCTGCCATGGTAAGTCTTGAAGGTGTGGTGGATATGATTGTGCCCCGGGGGGGGAAGGGGTTGATAGAGCGCGTTGCACGCGAGGCCAAGGTGCCCGTATTGAAGCATTTAGACGGCGTTTGTCACCTCTACATCCATGCAGACGCTGATCCTAAGATGGCTGTTGAGCTGTCTTTGAATGCAAAGACTCATCGCTACGGCACCTGCAACACGATGGAAACGCTGTTAGTCGACAGGGCAATGAGCCAGACGCTGCCGGCTATCGCCGCACCCTTGCTAGAGAAGGGCGTCGAGTTGCGCGGCTGCAGCAAAACGACAGAAATACTTGGCGATCACTGCACTCCTGCCTCGCCAAGCGACTGGGATGAAGAATACTTAGCACCTATTTTAGCGATCAAGGTCGTTGACGGAGTTGAGGAGGCGATCGCTCATATTAGCCAGCACGGATCCGGGCACACCGACGCCATTGTCACTAACTGCCATCAGACTGCGATGCACTTCTTGCGAGCTGTGGATTCAAGTTCGGTTATGGTGAACGCCTCGACACGATTTGCTGATGGTTTTGAGTACGGTTTGGGGGCTGAGATCGGTATCTCTACGGATAAAATTCACGCTCGAGGCCCCGTCGGTCTCGAAGGATTGACCAGTCAAAAATATGTAGTGCTGGGTGATGGCAATATCCGAGTGTAAGCCCCGTATTGGTGTTATGGGGGGGAGTTTTAACCCCGTACACTTTGGCCATTTGCACGTGGCAAGCGACGTAAAACAGCGCCTTAATCTTGACCATATGTTCTTAATGCCCGCCGCACAATCGCCGCTGAAGGCGCAACACGCGGTGACGGCTGCCCATCGTGTTACTATGCTCGAGCTTGCGGTTGAAGCATTTCCTGAGTTGGAGCTGGACTGCAGAGAAATCCATCGTGCGGGACCATCCTTTACGATCGATAGCCTTGCCAGCTTACGAGATGACTTTGGCGAGGAGGCTGGTCTCTATTTTGTCATTGGCGACGATTGTTTGCCGACCTTGCACCGTTGGCGTCAGTGGCGTGACTTGACGGCCTATGCGAATCTGATCGTTACCAAAAGACCAGGCCAATTTGGGCTGCCCACTGAGGAAGTTTTGCAGTGGTTGAGGGGGGTTGAGATTGACCTTGATGGCATTGATTCGATGGCCAGTGGGGGACTGTCTCGTGTTGAGTGTTCGTTGGTTGATATTTCCTCAACGGAGCTGCGCGAGGGGTTGACCCGTGATCAGGGGCTGGAGAAGGTGATCCCAAGCGCAGTAATAGAGTATATTAAGCAGCATCAGCTATACCGCTAACTTTATTTCCGAGAGGCTTTTTTTGACGCAACCTAGCACTCCCATGACCGACCTTGTGGTCGATGCACTCGAGGACCTTAAAGCCGTCGACCCAAAGATTTTGGATGTGCGCGGCATTAGCTCCGTAATGGACTACCTGGTGGTCGCCAGCGGGAACTCTTCACGGCACGTGAAGTCGCTCGCTGATAATGTGGTCATCAAAGCCAAAGAAGCGGGCTGGCCTCCTATTGGTGTAGAGGGCGAAAACGCCGCGGACTGGGTGCTGGTTGATCTGGGCGACGTTGTGGTCCATGTCATGCAGCCAGCGGCGCGAAGTTTCTACGATCTTGAGCGCTTGTGGTCTGGTGACGAAGAGCCTGTACCCATGGATGAAGCGCACGCAGACGTCTTGAATTGAGTATGCGAGTGCTCACCGTCGGCACCCGGATGCCGGATTGGGTGAGTCGCGGGGTCGAAGAATACGCAAAACGCCTGCCTCGCGACGCCGCCGTTGAGTGGTGCGAGATCCCCGCCTCTAAGCGCTCAAGAGATACAGCTGAAAGTCGGATGCTTGATGAATTTCAGGCGATTGAGCGCCGTTTAAAAGATCAAGAAGTCATCGTTGTTCTGGATGTCGAAGGCAAGGTTTTGGCGACAGAGGCGATCGCAGAGGCCATCCAGACTTGGCAGGATCAAGGGGCGAAAGTGGCTTTCGTCATCGGAGGACCGGACGGGATTCACCCGCAACTCAAGGCAAGGGCGACAGCTAAATGGTCTCTGGGGCGTATTACACTTCCACACCCTCTCGTTCGCGTCATTCTGGCCGAGCAACTCTATCGCGCGTGGTCTATTAACGCAGGACATCCTTACCATCGCGCTTGAGCTGTTAATTACGGTAAGCTCCCCATGGGGAGAGGGTTGACGCGACATGGCACGCCAGCTGAATCAAATGCAAGACTGGGCGCGCGAAACGCGCCTTACGCACGCGCGTATTGTGGTGCTTGCGATGCTTATGCTCTTGGTTATGGTTGGGCTTCTCTACCGCTATTTCTACCTCCAGATTATTCAGAACGAAACCTTCCGCGCACAGTCAGACAGAAACCGCATCGCCGTTCGCGCTGTTGCACCAACCCGCGGTGTCATTGTCGATCGCGAAGGGCGCCTGCTCGCTGAGAACTTGCCGTCCTTCACCCTCGCACTAACCCCTGAAAGAGTCTCAAATCTTGACGAGACGCTGGCCGAATTAAGAGAGTTGCTGAAGCTTACAGAGGATGACATTGCGCTTTTCTCTGAGACGCGACGGCGCACGAGACCGCTCAGCCCGGTACCCTTAAAGTATCGACTGAGTGAGTCCGAACGCGCCTTGCTAGCGGTTAACAAACATCGCTTTGAGGGTATGTCCATACTTACCGAGTTGACTCGTCACTACCCTGAGGGCGCATTATTAGGCCACACCGTTGGCTATGTAGGGCGTATTGGGAAGGACGACATCGCCGCTGCGGACACTGAGCAGTATCGAGGTATAACCCACATAGGAAAAGTTGGCCTTGAGGCCTATTACGAAACCGTGTTGCGTGGCGAATTAGGGGTTAGTCAAATAGAGACGAATGCTCGCGGCGTTGACCTGCGCGTGGTCGACCGAATAGAGCCAACGCCCGGAGCTCAGCTCAGGCTCCACCTGGACGCCGAGTTACAGCGCATTGCGGCCGAGGCTTTGGGAGACATGCGAGGTGCTGTCGTTGCAATTGATACGCGGTCAGGTGGTGTCCTTGCTGCCTACTCTAACCCCGGCTATGACCCCAACAAATTCGTGAATGGTATTAGTTTTGGAGACTATGCGTTGTTGCGCGATTCGCGCGATGCACCGTTGCTCAATCGCGTGATTCAGGGGCAATACCCCCCGGCATCCACCGTCAAACCAATGCTCGGACTTGCAGGCCTGAATCGAGGGGTAATCGATGCGGAGACGCTAATCGCCGACCCTGGTTACTACACCTTGCGCGGCGATAAGCGGCGCTATCGGGACTGGATTTTACGTATCCGGGGTACAGGGCATGCGGATTTTATGAACCTCAGGGACTCTATTGCCCAATCTTGCGATGTTTATTTCTATGAACTCGCAAATCGCCTCGGTATCGATGCGCTCTCAGAGTCTCTATATGACTTTGGTATCGGATCACCTACGGGGATCGACTTGCCGAGTGAAAAACGCGGGATCTTGCCGTCCGCCGAATGGAAGCGCGAAACCATAGGCAGTAGCTGGTATGGAGGCGAGACGCTGATCGTAGGGATTGGACAAGGCTATATGTTGGCGACACCACTCCAGTTAGCCGTCGCTACCAGCGCGCTCGCCATGCGGGGAACGGCATACAAGCCGCATTTGGTGGCATCAATCGCTGGTGAGGCGGTTATTCCGGAGCCGCTGCTTTCGATATCGGCGCCAACCGAGTACTGGGATGAAGTGTTCGCGGGAATGGTAGACACCGTATTTGCACCCAGAGGTACGGCAGCGGGGATGAGACGGGGCTTGGAGTATACGGTTGCTGGTAAAACCGGAACGGCTCAGGTTGTAGGGATTGCGCAGGACGCGACCTATGACGAGGAGAGCCTCTCTGAATATCAACGCAATCATGGTTGGTTCATCGCTTTTGCGCCCGTCGAATCACCGCAAATAGCGATCGCAGTACTGACTGAGAATGGTGGTGGGGGCAGCACGGCGTATCCGGTTGCACGTTCCATGTTGGATTATTGGATGACGCACCATGAGTCATGACTTCGAGCGCGTATCGCAGGTGTCGTCGCGAGATCTGGGCTCGCGCATTGCGTTTCTCAGGCTCTTACACATTGATTTGTGGCTATTTATTCCGCTCGTACTTTTGAGCATGGCGGGTTTGGTTGTTCTGTACAGCGCGAGCGGTCAATCGGAGCCCATGATGACCGCACAAATTCGAAATTTATTTGTGGCATTCGCGGTGCTTTTGACGACTGCCCAGCTGCGTATGGAGACGCTGAAACTGATATCGCCCTACGTTTTTGCGCTCGGTCTTCTGCTGCTTGTCGGCGTTGCGTTCTTTGGTGTCGGCGCCAAGGGTGCTCAACGATGGTTGAGCCTTGGGTTTATTCGTTTTCAGCCCTCGGAAATCATGAAAGTGGCGATGCCACTCGCTGTCGCATGGTGGCTTTCCAAGAAGGCGCTGCCACCCACTGCAAAGTCAATGCTCGTTGCGGCCATGATGGTAGCGTTACCCTCGTTCCTCATTTTGCGTCAGCCCGACTTGGGGACCTCGTTATTGGTAGCGAGCAGCGGCCTCGCTGTCATTTACATGGCCGGTATCCAATGGCGTTACATTCTCTCTCTGATCTTAGTTGCACTACTGTCTATTTGGCCGGCATGGGTGTTTGTCCTCAAAGACTACCAAAAACAGCGTGTTCTAACGCTTTTTAACCCTGAGTCAGACCGGTTAGGTGCGGGCTGGAACATCATCCAATCGAAGACGGCAATCGGGTCGGGCGGTTGGGAAGGATTAGGTTGGATGCAGGGGAGTCAGGCTCAGCTCGATTTCCTTCCTGAGGGCCACACCGACTTCATCATCGCGGTGCTGGCAGAGGAATTTGGCTTTCGGGGTGTAAGCCTGCTTTTTATTTTTTACGCGGCGATTCTTTTTCGCGGTCTCATAATTTGCTGGCACGCCCAATCTAGTTTTGCGCGTCTGCTTGCAGGTGGGCTGATTACTACCTTCTTTTTTGGTTTGGTAGTGAACCTTGGTATGGTTTCGGGACTCTTACCGGTAGTGGGGGTTCCTTTGCCAATGGTGAGTTACGGTGGAACGGCAATGGTCTCTATGATGGTTGCCTTTGGCATGTTGATGGCAATTTCTACGGAAAAACCGGTTACCCGGGCAATGCGTTAAGACCGTTGACTTTCGGTTAACGACACCATGGACAATGCGGTTCTCGCTCATCAGGCTGGGGGCGGTTGTCGTGGACGGTCTAGTTGATAGTGGTAAAGCTATAGAGATGTACTTTGATGATGTTTTGGGGGTTACGAATGCAGACAAAGAGCAACTGGTTTAGAGGTGTGGTCGCCTGTACGGTTTTATTGAGTTCATTAGGTGCGAGTGCAGATTACCGCGATCACCCCAACGCTGCGGCGTTAATTGACCGAGTGGTTGCGAAAGGCGTTGACCGAGAGTGGCTCGACGCCGCCTTAAAGGAGGCCACCAAGCAAGAAAGTATCCTCAAGGCAATTTCGCGACCTGCTGAGAAAAGTAAGCCCTGGTCTGAGTATCAAGATATTTTTCTCACCGATCGGCGTGCCAAGGAGGGGATAAAGTTTTGGCGAGAGAATCGCGAAGCCCTCGATCGCGTTAGCGCCGACACAGGCGTTCCCTCGGAAATCATCGTCGCCATTATCGGCGTGGAGACATATTACGGGCGAATCACCGGTGGTTACCGAGTGATCGATGCGTTAACCACACTGGCCTTTGATTACCCTAGAAGATCGCCCTTCTTTACCAAGGAGTTAGAGGTTTTTTTGTCCTTGGCCTATGAGTCTGGACTGCCGATGACTGAGATGAAGGGGTCCTATGCGGGTGCAATGGGACTTGGGCAGTTCATGCCTTCGAGCTACACCGCTTACGCCAAAGATTTTGAAGGCGATGGGGTTATCGATATTTGGACAAACCCCAACGATGCCGTGATGAGTGTGGCCAATTACTTCGTTGCACACGGCTGGCGTCCCGGTGGTAATGTCATCGCCGCTGCCGACTTCAATGGGGAAGCATCGGTATTCGAGGGTGGCTTGAAGCCAAAGAAATCTATCGCCGAACTCTCGAAGTTGGGCTTAACACCGCGCGATGATGTGTCGGCAAGCGCCAAGGCCACGCCTATAAAGTTTGAGGGTAAATCGGGTGATGAATATTGGTTGGGTTTGCACAACTTCTACGTGATTACGCGCTACAACCACAGCGCCATGTATGCGATGGCTGTTTACCAGCTCAGCCTAGACCTGAGAGCAAGAATGTTGTGAGGCTTTTTGGGACAGTTATTAGCCTTGCCATCCTCTTTGGTTGCGCAGGCACAAAGCCACGCACTGTCGATTACGAACCACCGCCCGTGTCACCCGAAGCGGTTGCTGAGGCTGTGCCGTCCGCTGACCCAGTATCGAGGATGGGAAACAAGAGCCCCTACAGCGTTTTTGGCAAGCAATACACTGTGATGCCCACTGCGAGGGGTTACAGCGAGGAGGGGATTGCTTCCTGGTACGGTATGAAATTTCAGGGCAGGTTGACCTCAAACGGCGAGGTGTTTGATGTCTACAAGGCCACCGCCGCTCACAAATCACTCCCGCTTCCAAGCTTCGTGCGAGTGACAAATCTCGAAAACAATGACTCAATGATTGTTCGAGTGAATGATCGAGGACCGTTTGTTGATGATAGGTTGATTGATGTCTCTTACGGCGTGGCGGTTCGTCTGGGTTTTGCCGAGCAGGGCACGGCACGTGTCCGCGTTGAACATATTGACGTATCGGGGGTGGATGACTGGCGAAATTCGGAAGTCACGACTTACCGACGATTGCAATTAGGTGCTTATGAACTAAGGAGTTCTGCAGAGGATTTGGCTGAGGCAGTCCGCGAGCTGGTGGGTCAAGCGATTCCGGTTACTGTTTCTGGTGTGTCGTCAGGTCAGCAAATGATTTATCGCGTTCGCCTGGGGCCAGTTGAAGGTACAGACAGCCTAGAGCAGCTTGATCGAATCCAGGCGAATTTGCGTGACAATGGATTCCCCGAGGGGCAGCGATTGCCCTGAGCTATTGCCGGTTTGAGTTGATACACTAGCGGCGCAATTTTAATAGGTACACGAAGGTAGGGAACGTAATGCGGTTGAGTCGAGTAGGGCGGATTTTGGTTCTGGGTTGTATTGGGCTAAGTAGTTCGGTCATTGCCGCTGTTCCTCCCGCGCCAAATCTCCCGGCGGATGCCTATTTTTTGATGGACGCGACGACGGGACAGGTGCTGGTCGATTATCAAGGGGACCTCTCTCTGCCTCCGGCTAGCCTGACAAAAATCATGACGTCATATGTATTGGCTGAAGAAGTCGACTCTGGTCGCGCCTCATTGGACGATATGATTACCGTCAGCCGCAACGCTTGGTCGCAAAACCCAACCTTTCAGGGGTCGTCATTGATGTGGATTGAGCCCGGAAAGCCCGTAAGCCTAGAAGACCTTGAGCGCGGTGTTGTGATTTCGTCCGGCAACGATGCCTCGGTTGCAGTGGCAGAGCACCTGGCGGGAACCGAATCGAGCTTTGTAGATGTCATGAACCAGATCGCGGCTGATCTGGGGTTGGATAACACCACCTATCGAAACCCACACGGGCTTCCCCATCCTGAGCACCGAACAACAGCACGAGATCTCGCAAAACTTTCTGTCGCTTTGATCAACAACCACCCAGAACACTACAAAATCTATAAAGAGAAGAGTTTTACTTACAACGGTATTAAGCAATACAACCGTAACGGATTATTGCGGACCGACAGCACGGTGGACGGCTTGAAAACCGGCTATACCAGTGAGGCGGGTTACGGCTTGGTCGCTTCTGCAAAGCGAGATGATATGCGCTTGGTTTCAGTGGTGCTGGGGAGTGCCACGCGACGGACTCGAACGTCGGAGAACGCAAGTCTCCTGAATTACGGATTCCGCTTTTTTCAAAATCTCAGACCCCTCTCTGCCGAGGTCACATTGGCCGAGCCCAAGGTCTGGAAAGGTGCCAAGGAAACGGTTCACGGTGGTGTGCTCGAGTCGGTTGTTTTGACCGTGCCGCGCGAGCGGGCCGAACCAACCATCGAGGTAAGCGTTAATGAGCAGTTAGAGGCACCGCTCAAGCGTGGTGACGAGATTGGTATTGTCACGGTCAAGCGCGATGGTGAAGTGCTTTTTGAAACACCCCTTTTGGTGCTCGACGATGTTGATAGTGGCGGTTTCTTTAAGCGCCTCATCGATGCTTTGATCCTTTGGTTTCAGAACCTTGTAGGCTGATCCGTGACTGACCCAGAGGCGCCAAAAATTGAATTTCCCTGCAGTTATCCCGTCAAAGTGGTGGGAAGAGCGACGCCTGATTACGCCTCGGCGATTCGCGCTATCGTCGAACGACATGCACCGGGATTGACCGACGCCGATATCGTTACCAAAAGTAGTCGATCTGGCACGTTTGACTCGATAACGTTCACCATCATTGCGACGGGGGAAGACCAGCTCTCGGCCCTGCATGCAGAGTTAGTCGCGTCGGGCCGTGTGTCCATGGTGATTTGATCGAATGCATGTCAGGGAATTAGGACAGGTACCCTACCTCACGACGATCGATGCCATGAAGGCGTTCACCAAGGCGAGAGGCGTCGATACACCTGACGAGCTTTGGGTACTCGAGCATCCACCGGTTTTTACGCAGGGCATCGCGGGCAAATCAGAACACCTGCTCGCTCCCGGCGATATCGAGGTCATTCAAACCGATCGCGGTGGGCAAGTGACCTATCACGGCCCGGGGCAGATTGTTATCTATGTACTGTACGATATCCGCAGGGCAAAGCTGGGCGTCCGTGATCTGGTGACGGCAATCGAAACGGCGATCATTGATTATCTCGCAACGCTGAATATCGAAGCAGTGGCCGACCCCAAAGCGCCGGGTGTGTATGTGAATGGTGAAAAGGTCGCAGCGCTGGGACTTAAGATCAGTCGTGGCTGTAGTTATCATGGGCTCTCGTTGAATATAAATCCTGATTTGAGCCACTTCGGTCGAATCAACCCCTGTGGTTACGCAGGTCTTCAAGTTACCTCTTTGGCACGCCTTCTGGGCGATAAATGCCCCGGCCAAGCTGAGGCGGCAGGCGAGTTAGTGAAGCATTTACAGTCAAAACTCCCCCTGTGCTGAACACTCACAGTCCGAAGCTGGCATAATCCGTCGCGCCATCGGAGGAGCCATGTCAGATACCGCAAACGCCATTAACTCGCGTCGCACTTTTGCCATTATTTCGCACCCAGACGCGGGTAAGACCACGATTACCGAGAAGCTGTTGCTACTCGGCTCAGCCATTCAGGTTGCGGGTTCTGTGAAGGGGAAGCGCGGCCCTCACGCCACCTCTGATTGGATGGCTATGGAGCAAGAGCGCGGTATTTCGGTCACCTCGTCGGTCATGCAGTTTCCCTATAAAGAGCGCACTGTGAATCTATTAGATACACCGGGGCACGAGGATTTCTCAGAAGATACTTATCGCACACTGACGGCGGTCGATTCAGCGTTGATGGTCGTTGATGGCGCCAAGGGTGTGGAAGATCGAACCATTAAGCTGATGAATGTATGTCGCTTGCGAGATACACCCATCATTGGCTTTGTTAATAAATTAGACCGCGATATTCGCGACGCCATTGAGCTTTTGGATGAGATCGAGGACGTCCTAAAAATCGAGGCCGCTCCGATTAACTGGCCGATCGGGATGGGGAAGTTTTTTAAGGGTGTCTATAACCTTTACACCGACACCATTCACTGTTTTGAGCAGGGGAACGGGCAGGTGCTACCACCTGACACGCGAATAAAGGGTTTGGATTCCGATGAAGCCCGAGCGCTTCTCGATGACGAGTACGATGACTTTTGTGATGAAATCGAACTCGTAAGGGGTGCCAGTCATGAGTTCGACAAGGAGCGCTATCTTGCCGGCCAGCAGACGCCGGTCTTCTTTGGAACTGCACTTGGTAATTTCGGTGTTCGCGAAATGCTCGACGACTTCGTCGAATGGGCACCAAAACCACAGTATCGAACAACTCAGTCGCGCGATGTATCGCCCACGGAGGAGGTTTTTTCAGGGTTTGTCTTCAAAATCCAGGCGAATATGGATCCGAAGCACAGAGATCGCATTGCTTTTGTTCGAGTCTGCTCTGGTCGTTATGAAAAAGGTATGAAGATGCGTCACGTGCGCATCGATAAAGACATTCGTATCGCTGATGCGGTTTCGTTTAAGGCGGGCGAACGCGAGTTAGTAGAGTCTGCCGTTGCGGGCGATATCATTGGCCTCCACAATCACGGCACCATACAAATAGGCGACACATTCACCTCCGGTGAGGCACTCCAATTCACGGGTATCCCGCATTTTGCCCCTGAGCTTTTCCGCAAGATTCGACTCTCAGACCCGATGAAGATGAAGGCCTTGCAGAAAGGTTTACAGCAGTTATCGGAAGAGGGGTCGACACAGGTGTTCTCACCGCTTAACTCCACCGATTTGATTGTGGGTGCTGTTGGTCAGCTGCAGTTTGACGTTGTGGCGCATCGCTTGAAGGATGAGTACAAGGTCGACGCCATCTACGAGCCCGTTAGCATTTACACGGCTCGGTGGCTCGACGCCGACGACCCTCGCAAGTTAGAAGAGTTTCGCAAAAAAGCTGCCGATCACTTGTCAGAGGACGGCGGTGGCTATCTCACTTATTTAGCACCGACCCGTGTGAATTTGAATCTCATGCAAGAGCGATGGCCTGATATTAGTTTCAGGGAAACGCGAGAGCATTGATGGCAAAAAGCAGTACCGCCCGCCCAATCGAGAAGTCGCGCAGGCGAGAGGCCCCCTAGCTTCGCAAGCCTACTTTTTGTAACAACGTCCATATCGACTGAGTCTGAAGCGGCGCGTATGGTTTATGCGGGCTTAGAGTAAGGCCTTTATTTCTTTCTCGATATCGGCGGGCTTTTTCTGCGAACCAAACCTTGCAACCACCTCACCCTCACGGTTGATCAAAAACTTAGTGAAGTTCCACTTGATGCGCTCAGTGCCCATGATGCCCTTAATCTCTGACTTCAGGTGTTTATAGAGTGGGTGGGCGCCGTCGCCATTAACTTCAATTTTTTCAAACAGAGGAAAGCTGGTGCTGAAACGGGTTTCACAAAACTCGACGATTTCCTCCGTGCTGCCGGGCTCTTGTGAGCCGAACTGATTGCAAGGGAAGGCAAGGACTGAAAAGCCTGCATCCTTGTGCTCGGAATAGAGCTTCTCAAGCCCTTCATACTGAGGAGTGAACCCGCACTTGGAAGCGGTGTTTACGACCAAGAGTACTTGGCCTTTGAAGTCGGCTAATGATGTTTCATCGCCGTTGGCTAGTGTGGCTGAGTAGTCATATACGCTTGGCATAACGATGTCCTTACACTTAGAAGGCGCCAAGCAAACTACATTCGTAAATAAGTTTCCAGTTCAAATTCGGTGACGCGTTTTGAAAACTCATCCCATTCTTGTTGCTTGGTAGCCAAAAATAGCGTCTTAAACTCGGCGCTCAGATAGTCAGCCAGTTGGTTTTCGTTCCGGAAAACCGTGATCGCCTGATCCATGGTGGTGGCGAGTTTGGGTGCTTCGATGTCCTGATCCCACGCATTGCCCTCAATGGCCGACGGTGGGGTAAGTTTGTTTTCAATGCCATGCCAAATGCCCGCGAGCACCGCGGCAAGAACGAGGTAGGGGTTGGCATCCGCACCCGCTACGCGATGCTCGATCCGCCGTGCGGCTGGCGGGCTTTCTGGGATTCTGAGCGCAGTAGTCCGGTTGTCATAGCCCCAGGTTGCCTCGGTAGGCGCGTGATTGCCCGGCTGAAAGCGGCGGTAGGCGTTGAAACTCGGCGCGAACAACAACATTGATGCGGGGAGTAATTCCAAGCAGCCGGCGACCGCATATCTTAGCAGCTCAGACCCGCTTTCCTCGCCATTATCAAACACGTTGACGCCGTTCTCTTCTAGCAGACTGCAATGGACATGAAGCCCGTTACCCGCTTCATCGTCTATGGGCTTTGGCATAAAGCTGGCGATGAAGCCGTGTCGTGCGGCTACTGCGCGAATTGTACGTTGCATGCGAACCACTTGATCCGCGAGGAGCATCACGTCATCGCTGTGGGCAACGTTAATCTCGAACTGGCTGGGCGCAGATTCTTTGATAATGCCCTCATAGGGTAGATCTTGCGTTTCAAATGCCTGTCGAAGTGCTTCTAGTAGAGGTCCGTGATAATCAAGTTCGCTGAGCGCATAGAGATTTCCCCCTAGGCTGTTTTGGTCGCGCAGCGCGCTACCCAATGAGTCATTTGTCTCGGGACGCGGTAGTAGACTGAATTCCAGCTCAACCGCCATGCAGGGCTTGAGCGATTTCTCGGTAAATCTGTCAACCAATCTTTTTAGAACTTGCCTCGGATCGCCCATGAACGCCGATCCGTCTTTATCTGACATGGTTAATATCACTTGTGCCTGATCAACACCACGCTCGGTGAGCAGCGGTCTTAACGACCCTTCAACTAAGTGGCAGTAGCCGTCAATGTCACCGTTCGCGTGTGCAAGTTCCGGGATATCGCGTCCCCAAACATCTAGCCCGAGTGCCGATTTGGGAAGCTTTAATCCTTGGTCTTCGATGGTCGCCAGTTTTTGAACAGGTAGCCACTTTCCGCGGGCGATTCCGTTGCAGTCTGTTATAAGCGCCTCAACCATCGTGATGTTGGGGTAGGCTTTTAGGAATTGTCGCGTTGTGTACACGTGTCGCGCTCGTTTTTGATTAGGGCGAAGGGTGAGGGGTGGACGCTTTCACGACAATGCCCAAGGTGGGGCAGGGCCTGTCTTAGCTGGGTACTTACTTGGGTACTTGCTTGAATGCTTGCCTGGGTAATGTCAGCCCATGTATGCCTTGAGTGGATCATCTCCTTTTGATTGGGCAACATAAGGGATGACATTGATGAACAGCGCGAATAAATCCGCCTGGCTGTTTACATCGAGTTTCTTGTAGATGGATTTGCGATGGCGTCGCACGGTCTCAAGTGAAATGTCGAGTTTTTCAGCGCTCGTGTCTGCTCCGTAGCCGCGCAGAAGAAGCTCCAGCACCTCTTGCTCTCGTTCACTGACATAGCTGGAGCCAAAGCTTTCATAGCCCTGCTGGATGTGGTGATCAACACCGGGTTGCAACAGGTTGCTCTCAACGAACTCTTCTCGTCGGGTGTGCAGGTCAATCAGCTCGGCCAGACATTGGCTCACGCTGTAAAGCCAGTTGTATTCCTCTTCACTGAACTCGCCCTGACTTGCGAGGCGCATCAAGCTGATATTGATGACGCTACCATCGGTAAGACGTGTGACGATAATCGCTTCGTCAACAGTGCCCGTGCTGGCGTAATAATCTCGGTGATAGCTGCTTTGCTCGAAGTCGCCGGTGACCAGCCGTGAGAGGCGGTAACAATTATTGCGTGGCGCACTGAGCGATATTTTGAAGAACGGATCCTCGCGATAGGGGCCCTCCAAGTATTCATCGACCTGCGAGGGGTAGGCCTGCTTGGGGATTTTGTGATCGAGTAGCTGCGGTGGAAGATCCTTGTGGTACAGCCATACTTGCGGGTATGCCACGGGCACTTGCGCCTCAATAGCGGCAAACACCTGCTGGAAGAATATCGCGTCGCCGACGTGTGCAATGACGTTTGCCAGATCGCTATTCCAGCGCTGAAAAGCATTACTATTCACGAGCGTCCTCCTATTGCCACCATTTCACACTGAGAGCTTTATCGCGTCGGGTCAACCGACGTCCCTGTGATTGCGAACTCCGTCACAGCTGTATTCTCTTGGGCTGGTGTCGGTCGTTAGTGCTTTTTCAATGAATCGGCGACAAAAGCGACAGCAGATTCCAGAGCAACATTGGTAGCCTCGCTATCGCGACGGCCCTGAACCTCCACGACCCCCTCATTGAGTGATCGCTCGCCAATAGTCACGCGAAGCGGAATACCCATCAGCTCGCAGTCGGCGAACTTAACGCCGGGGCGCTCTTTTCGATCGTCCATAGCGACGTTTACACCGGCAGTCTTCAGGTCGGCATACATCGTCTCCGCCGCAGTTGCTACCGCCTCTGATTTATCCATACCTAGTGGAATAAGTACGACCCAGAAGGGCGCCATAGCGCCCGGCCAAATAATGCCATTTTCATCGTGATTCTGCTCGATGGCCGCGGCGACGATGCGCGTGATACCGATACCGTAGCAGCCCATGGTCATGGGTACCGACTTTCCATTCTGATCGAGCACCGTGGCATTCATTGCTTCGGAGTACTTGGTCCCGAGTTGGAAAATATGCCCCACCTCGATGCCGCGTTTAATTTCCAGAACACCCTTACCACAGGGGCTTGGATCGCCAGCCACGACTGTGCGTAGATCAGCAACTTCAAAGTTTTTGACATCCCGGCCCCAGTTTGCATTTCTAAAGTGCTTGTCATCCTCGTTAGCACCACAAACGAAATTGACGAGCACCGACGCCGCGCGATCTACAACAACTCGCGTGTCTAAGCCGACGGGGCCAAGCGACCCAAAAGAGGCTCCTGTCGCATTTTTCACCGCTGTTTCCTGCGCCATGCGCAGCGGCTGGCTTATGCCTTCAATCTTTTCAGCTTTTATCTCGTTGAGTTGATGGTCACCTCGCAAGACCAGTGCGACGAGTTCACCTTTCGCATCCTCGACAAACAAGGTCTTGATAGAGCTCGCTGCGGGAACGTCGTAGTGTTTCGCGAGCGCATCGATCGTTTTGGCGTTTGGCGTATCAAATACTTCAAGAGCTGCAGCCTCTTGCTCAACTGCAACAGGCATCAAGCCCTCTGCGAGCTCGACATTCGCTGCGAAATCACTCTCGGTTGAGAAGGCAATATCGTCCTCGCCCGATTCTGCCAGCATGTGAAACTCGTGGGAGTGGCTTCCACCAATGGACCCTGTGTCGGCTTCCACGGGACGGTAGTCGAGGCCGAGTCGATCAAAGATAGTGGAGTAGGCCTCGTGCATTCGCCAGTAGGTTTCTTCGAGGGACGCTTGGTCTTCGTGGAACGAATAAGCGTCCTTCATGACAAACTCGCGTGAACGCATCACACCGAACCGAGGTCTGATTTCGTCCCGGAATTTGGTTTGTATTTGAAAGAAGTTTACTGGGAGCCGCTTGTAGCTTCTGATCTCAGTCTTGGCAAGGTCGGTGATCACTTCCTCGTGCGTGGGACCCAGGCAGAAGTCGCGGTCATGTCGGTCTTTCAGGCGACAGAGCTCGGGCCCGTATTGCTCCCAACGTCCGGACTCCTCCCACAGTTCGGCAGGTTGGACAACGGGCATCGAGAGCTCAACGGCGCCTGCGTTTTCCATTTCCTCGCGAACAACCCGCTCTACGTTACGGACGACTTTCAGACCCAACGGCATCCAGGTGTAAATCCCCGCTGCGATGCGCTTTATAAGCCCGGCGCGAAGCATTAGTTGATGGCTAATCACCTCCGCGTCGGCGGGTGTTTCTTTCGTGGTTGAAATCGGAAATCTTGAAAATCGCATCGCGTGAACCTTGTTAATAGCGTAGTCGAAGCCGTAGAGGCTCGGGCGGTGCAGAGTGTATCAAACATGCTCCGTTTATAGTTCTCTATAACAATGATCTGCTGGTGAGTAACAAGTCGAGTTTAAGCGCAGCGAATGTCTCTACGCGGCCCAAATCCCCCTGTGAATTTTCGGGTTGAAACGCGTCAGCCCCAGTATTGCCATTAACCTGAGGCGCCGATTAGTGTAGGCTTGCGCGCGCTGTAAAGAACACAGCAGATTCTTTCGTTTTTAGAGACTTTCGCATGCCAATTTACGAGTACGTATGTGGTGCCTGCGGTAACGCGCATGAGGCACTGCAGAAAATATCAGATGCCCCATTGACTGATTGTCCGGGGTGTGGAGCCACGTCTTTGAAGAAAAAGGTTTCAGCGCCTGCGTTTAGGCTTGCGGGCTCGGGCTGGTACGAGACCGATTTTAAAACCGGCGCTAAAAAGAATCTTGCCAATGACTCGGGAAGCGGATCCGATTCGGGCGGCACGAGCACGCCATCAAGCTCGGCTAGCAACACAAGCAGCACAACAGCCAGTACGAAAAACAGCTCGGCAGACTAGAGCGTCAGGAAGTAGATCAGAGAATGAGCATGCGAACACATTACTGCGGTGCAACTAAAGACGTTTCTGTTGGGGAGACGGTTACCATTTGTGGTTGGGTAGACCGACGTCGAGATCACGGTGGCGTTATCTTCCTCGACATGCGTGATCGAGATGGCATTGTACAAGTGGTTTTCGACCCGGACACCCAGGAATACTTTGATCTCGCAGATAAAGTTCGCAGCGAGTACGTTTTGCAGATAACAGGACGCATTCGCGATCGTTCCCCGGAGACGATTAATCCGGCGATGGCGACGGGACATATTGAGATATTGGGTAAAGAGCTTGTTATTCTCAACGAAGCCTCACCGCCACCGTTTCCGCTCGATGCACACCAGACAGTGGGTGAGGACGTTCGCCTGCGATACCGTTTTATGGACCTACGACGAGAGTCAATGCAGCGCAATTTGATAAGTCGCTCGCAGATTACGTCCACTATCAGAACCTACCTAGAGTCTGCTGGTTTTCTTGATATCGAGACACCCGTACTGACACGTGCGACACCCGAGGGCGCGCGCGACTATTTGGTGCCCAGTCGCACCAACGCATCGAAATTCTTTGCGCTGCCACAGTCGCCACAGCTTTTTAAGCAGCTTTTGATGGTGTCTGGCTTCGATCGTTATTACCAAATAGCGCGATGTTTCCGTGATGAGGACTTGCGTGCTGATCGTCAACCGGAGTTCACGCAGATCGACTTGGAACTGTCCTTTACGGACGAGACCGAGGTGATGAAACTCACAGAGGGCATGGTGCAAACGCTGTTCAAGCAGCACCTGGACGTTGAGCTCGGTGAGTTTCCTCAGATGACGTGGCACGAAGCCATGGAGCGATTTGGATCTGATAAACCTGACCTTCGGATAGACCTCGAGCTTGTCTCCATTGATGACTTGATGAAAGACGTCGAGTTTAAGGTTTTCTCCGGTCCTGCAAACGACGAAAAAGGTCGTGTCGCGGCGCTTCGTGTGCCAGGCGGTGCGAAGATCAGTCGAAAGGAAATTGACGATTTCACCAAGTATGTCGGTAACTACGGGGCACGTGGATTGGCGTGGATCAAAGTGAACGACAAAGCGGCGGGTGTCGAAGGCCTGCAGTCGCCGATTCTCAAGTTTATGCCTGAGGCGACGGTCGGACAGCTAGTCGAACGTCTTGGGCTAGAGGACGGTGATATTGTCTTCTTCGGTGCTGATAAGCGCCAAGTGGTTAACGATGCCTTGGGGGCGCTTCGACTTAAAGTAGCCGAAATGCTGGGCTTGATCGGCGAAGGTTGGGCGCCGCTTTGGGTTGTTGATTTCCCGATGTTCGAGGAGACGGGCGACGGTGGCCTCACTGCAATCCACCACCCCTTCACAGCGCCGTCATGTGATGTCGAAGCGCTTGCTGCTGAGCCTGAAAAAGCGCTCTCACGAGCCTACGATATGGTGCTCAATGGCAGCGAGATTGGTGGTGGTTCGATTCGTATACACCGCCAAGACATGCAAAAAGCTGTCTTTGACGTGTTGGGTATCTCTGCCGAGGAGGCTGATGCTAAGTTCGGTTTCTTGCTAGCAGCACTCAAGCACGGTGCACCGCCTCACGGTGGGCTGGCGTTTGGCCTTGATCGCCTCGTGATGCTCATGGTTGACGGTCAATCCATCCGCGATGTCATTGCTTTCCCCAAGACGCAGTCAGCGCAGTGTGTGATGACCGATGCGCCAGGAGAGGTCTCAGAGCAGCAGCTTCGCGAGCTCAGCATACGGTTGCGTACCCCCGAAAAGTAATTGTCGCCACGACATGACTCCAATGCTCGTTTGCCGCACAATCGGGTGATGAGCGGAGGTCATAGGTGACAGTCATTCTTGGTGTTGATCCCGGATCACGAA
Organism: uncultured Halieaceae bacterium; assembly: GCA_913063005.1. Lineage (GTDB taxonomy): Bacteria > Pseudomonadota > Gammaproteobacteria > Pseudomonadales > Halieaceae > Luminiphilus. The sequence goes on from CAJXZI010000001.1 coordinate 32,888, forward strand.
AAACGGGATTTGGTCTTGTTGAAACGACAGAAGCAGGGAATCGTTACGTCAGTAGTGGCGTTATAAAGCTGCCTGTCGACGAGCCGCTCGCCATTCGTTTAAAGGTGCTGGCGGAATCACTCAACGAGATCATTGACGAATTTTCCCCGACGCTAGCCGCGATCGAAGAAGTCTTTATGAACAAAAGCGCCGGGTCCGCTTTGAAGCTTGGGCAGGCTAGAGGTGCCGCTATGGTGATCTGCGCAACCCGCGATCTTGAGGTGCATGAATACGCGACGCGGCAAATTAAGCAGGCGGTTGTAGGCACAGGGGGGGCGACCAAGGAGCAGGTACAGCATATGGTAACGCGCTTATTGCGACTACCGGCAACACCCAGTGAGGATGCGAGCGATGCGCTTGCGGCGGCACTTTGCCATATTAGTGGTGACGCGGTGCGGCGAGCCACAGGCGCTCAAGCCTTTGCAATGCGAAGGCTAAAGTAGTTTTACAAGGGTTTTAAAGCATATGATCGAACGATTACGCGGCACGATTATCGCCAAACAAGCACCTGAAGTAATCATCGATGTTGGTGGTGTGGGTTATGAGGTTAGGGTCCCCATGACCACGATTTACCAACTACCGGGTGTCGGTGAAGAATCCATTTTATTGACGCACTTCGTGGTCAGGGAAGATGCCCAGCAACTCTATGGTTTTGTCCGAGAGATCGATCGCCGACTTTTTAGAGACCTGATAAAAGTCAATGGTGTGGGCCCGAAGTTGGCGCTCGCTATACTCTCGGGAATGGACACTGAACAGTTTGCCGATTGCCTCAACCGGAACGACGTAAACGCCTTAGTAGCGCTCCCCGGTGTGGGCAAAAAGACAGGCGAGCGTTTACTCGTCGAGATGCGTGATAAAGCGGGGCAATGGCTGTCTGATGTTTTGCCAGAACAAAGCACGGGTTCTTCAGCGTCTTTGGCAACCTCTGACATCCGCGGTGAAGCAGAGCAGGCACTGGTGGCACTCGGCTACAAGCCGACAGAGGCCTCTCGGCTTATCTCCGCTGTCGAGTCCGACGAGATCGCATCTAGCGAGGGATTAATTCGTGCTGCCCTTCAGTCAGCGATGCGATAAAAAGACGGTATTGGTGAGGAAGTTACAGTGATAGAGACAGATCGACTCGTAGCGGGTGATACCGTCGACCATCGCGAAACTGCACTCGATCGTGCGGTGCGGCCACAAACGCTGGATGACTACATCGGTCAAACGGCTGTGAAGGAGCAGATGGATATTTTCCTGTCAGCAGCCAAAGGTCGCGGCGAGCCTCTTGATCACACGCTGATATTTGGTCCTCCGGGTCTTGGTAAGACCACGCTCGCCAGCATTGTTGCTAACGAGATGGGTGTTCAGCTGAAAACCACCAGTGGCCCAGTGTTGGAAAAGGCCGGTGATATTGCGGCCATCATGACTAATCTGGAGCCCAACGACGTTTTATTTATCGATGAAATCCATCGTTTAAGCCCCTACGTCGAGGAAATTCTGTATCCGGCTATGGAGGACTTTCAGCTCGATATCATGATTGGTGAGGGGCCGGCAGCACGCTCTATTAAGCTGGACCTGCCCCCGTTTACCTTAGTGGGTGCTACCACTCGCGCGGGCCTGCTGACGTCACCACTTCGAGATCGCTTCGGTATTGTTCAGCGCCTCGAGTTTTATGAGGTTGGTGATTTGAAGCACATCGTGACACGAGCCGCCTCGATCTTAGGCGTTGAGGCAGACGCCGCCGGAGCGCTTGAGATTGCAAAGCGGTCCAGGGGTACACCTCGAATCGCGAACCGCCTGATGCGGCGCGTCCGTGATTACGCTCAGGTGAAGGGTGATGGTGTTATCACGCAGCAAATGGCGGAGCAGGCGCTAGATATGCTCAGCGTTGACGACCAAGGCTTCGATCATTTGGATCGACGATTTTTATTGGCGCTTATCGAAAAATTTGAGGGCGGCCCTGTGGGGATTGACAGTCTGGCAGCGGCATTATCTGAGGAGCGCGGCACGCTCGAAGACGTTATCGAGCCTTATCTGATTCAGCAGGGTCTTATTGTTCGAACACCCCGGGGTCGCGTGGCAACAAACGCCGCCTATCGACACTTCGGTATGCCAATGCCAACACCCAGTGAACCGGTGGCCGCGCGGTCGGCGAATCTGTCGCTCGATCTGGGAGTTCAGGGAGACGATAACGGTGCTTGAGTACAAGCTGCCGATCCGCGTGTACATCGAGGATACCGACGCCGGGGGTATCGTTTATTACGTCAATTACCTTAAATATTTTGAGCGCGCGCGGACCGAACTTATACGGTCTATGGGTGTCGATAAAACGGCGGTCATGGAAGATGGCTCGGTGTTTGTGGTGACGTCAGCATCGATCGACTACTTGGCACCAGCGAGGCTGGACGATGAGATAGTTGCTCGTGCGACCGTGATCGGCGCCGGCGGTGCTTCAATTGTCTTTGAGCAGGACGTGTCACGAGGAGCTGAGATACTCGCTCGGGGTAAAGTGACCGCCGCGCTAACCGACGGTCAGACAGGGCGGCCAAAACGTATGCCCATAAAATTGCGTTCTGCCTTAAAAGTGGCGGTTAATTCCAATGAGGTGATGGATGGCAGATGAACTGAGTGTAATTGAGTTGATTATGGGTGCGAGTTTCACTGTGAAGCTCGTGATGGCGATCCTTGTGGCGGCTTCCGTAACTTCTTGGTTCATGATTGTGCAGCGCGTGATTATTTTACAACGGGCTGACACAGAGCTACTCGATTTTGAGGATCGCTTCTGGTCGGGAATGGACTTGGCGCAGCTCTATCGCGAGGGGTCCAACGCCATCGAAGAGGGGACAGATATCACGGGTGGCGAAGCACTTTTTCGCGCCGGTTTTAAAGAATTCTCCAAGCTTTCACGACAACCAAACATGGATGCCGAGGCAATCGTTGAGGGCTCTCGTCGCGCGATGCGTGTGGCGCTGACCCGCGAGAGTGACCGCTTGGAGCACAACCTGCCTTTCTTAGCGTCTGTCGGCTCTACCAGTCCTTATATTGGTCTCTTTGGTACCGTGTGGGGAATTATGCACTCTTTCAGGGGGCTGGCTACGAGTTCACAAGCGACACTTGCGGCAGTGGCGCCCGGTATCTCTGAAGCGCTCATTGCAACCGCTATGGGCCTTTTTGCCGCTATACCCGCGGTATTGGCCTACAACCGATTTGCCGCAAGGGTTGATGCCCTGCTCAACCGTTACGATGCGTTTGTTGATGAATTCTCAGGATTGTTACAGCGACAAAGCTATGCGCAGCAGGGTGGTCGAGTCGGTAGTCGAGACAGCGGTGTACAAGGCGGGAGCAGCCTGTGAGACCGCGCCGTGCCGTTGCCGAAATCAACGTAGTTCCTTACATCGACGTAATGTTGGTTCTGCTCGTTATTTTTATGGCGACTGCACCGCTCCTTATGAAGGGTGTGGAGGTGGATTTGCCTAAAGCAAATTCAACGCCTGTGTCTGACAGCGATGCCGAGCCACTCATCGTTTCTATCGATGCAAAAGCAAAGCTCTATCTTAATCTTGGTGCAAGCGACGATCAGGCGTTGAGTATTGACACTGTAAGACAACGAGTTTCTACAGTGCTCAAGCGCAATCCAGACAAAGCCGTGATGGTCTGGGGTGATGCAGCTGTTCCCTACGGTGAAGTTGTTTCATTGATGTCGGAATTACAGGCCGCTGGTGCGCCTTCCGTTGGTCTGGTTACCGAGGCGCCTGCGAGAAAATAGTGAGTTCGGATCGCGCCTTAATTATTGCCGTCCCACTGTTCGTTGCTGTTCTGGTTCACGTGGTTTTCTTAGTGGCTATAGAGGGGGAGTGGCGCACAGGTGAGGCGACTGTCGTTGCAAAGCCAAAAGTGGTGCAGGCCTCTTTAGTGTCGCTCAATTCGCCGAAAAAACCGACGCCCAAACCTGAAAGAAAACCCAAGAAGAAACCAAAACCAAAACCTAAGCCGAAACCTCAGCCCACAACAACGCCGTTACCAAAGCCTGTAGCCGTGGAGCCAAAATCACCTGAGCCCAAAAGAGCCCATCCTGAACCTGTCGCAGAAGAGAGTTCTCAGGCACAAAAGCTGGCTGACTTACAAAAAGAGTTGATGGCGGGATTGGAAGAGCTCCCGCAGGCTGAGCCCTCTGAAGCCAGCGATGAGTTTGATGAGGTTCAACAGGTCGCTGCTCTCATGCAGGCGCGGATCACACAGAATTGGCGACGGCCACCGTCGGCTAGAAACGGGATGGAAGCGTTGCTTACCATTAGCCTCGTTCCCACAGGCGAGGTGGTAGGCATTAATTTGTCGACAAGCAGCGGTAGCAGTGCCTTTGATAGAAGTGCGATAGCGGCGGTCGAACGCGTTGGCCAATTTCCCGAGGTTGCGGTCTTGTCTATTTCTGATTTCGAGCGATACTTTCGCCGATTTCCCTTGCGATTCCGCCCTGAAGATTTGAGGTACTGATGATGTTGTTGCGTGTCTTTCTCGCTGTTTGTGGGCTGTGTTTTAGCGGCGCTTCGCTAGCTCAACTGGAAATTCAAGTTACCCGTGGTATCGACAATCCGACTTCGATTGCCGTGGCACCTTTTGCCTGGGACGGTCTTGGTGCAGCACCCGAGGACTTCGCGCAAATTATTGATTCGGACCTCGCTCGAAGTGGTCAGTTCAGTCCCGTCAGTCGGCGCGATATGTTGAGTTTGCCTACGCGCGCCGAGGACATCTTCTATCGTGATTGGCGCGCAATTGCCGCGCGATATCTCGTTATCGGACGAGTGAGTAAAGGTGCACAGCTTCGCGTGGAGTTTGCACTTTATGACGTGGAGCGAGGGATAGAGCTCTTCTCGTCTCAGGTGGCAGGACCAGAGTTCGAAGCTCGCATGGTCGCGCACCGGGTAGCGGATGCGATCTACGAAAAACTGACCGGTATCCAGGGCGCCTTTGCCACGAGATTGATTTACGTATCAGTAACGCGAAATCCCGAGGGCAAAGATTTTTATCGCCTCACAGTGGCCGATGCTGACGGCCAGCGTCCGATCGTATTACTGGAGGGACGCGATCCTATTCTCGCTCCGAGTTGGTCGCCTGATGGTAAAGAGGTTGCCTATGTATCTTTTGAGTCCTCGCGACCCGCTATCTATCGGCAAGTATTGGCTACTGGCGCTCGCGAACAGCTGACTAACTTCCGTGGGCTGAACAATTCGCCAGTTTGGTCCCCTGACGGCAAGTCCATGGCCTTGGTGTTGTCCAAAGACGGCAGTCCAGATATCTATTTGCTCGATCTCGAAACGAAGCAACTTACGAGGCTCACACGACATTACGCGATTGATACCGAACCAACGTGGATGCCCGACGGTCAATCATTACTCTTCACGTCTGATCGAGGGGGCCGGCCTCAAATTTACCGGTATACGCTTGCTACGGGCAAGATCGAGCGAGTGACGTTTGAGGGGCGATATAACGCGCGCGCACGCGTCGCTGAGGATGGACGCAATGTGGCGTTGGTCCATCAGCGAGACGGCCGTTTTCACGTGGCTGTTTTCGACCTAGTTACAGAGCGGATGACGGTACTGACCGAAACCTCACTTGATGAAAGTCCCAGTATTGCACCGAATGGCTCCTTAGTGATCTATGCGACAAAGCGCGGTGACCGCAGTGTTTTGGGTGCTGTGGCAGTGGACGGAGGCGTCAAATTTAGCCTTCCAGCGCGGTCAGGTAGCGTGCAGGAGCCTGCGTGGTCGCCAATGTTGTTCAGTTGGTAAGAAAAAACGTTAGATCTGTTCAACAAATGGACATATATGCGCTACATTATAGGCAGTACAAAACCAGACTTTGTGTAGGAAACACGCCATGACAACGAAAAATACTTTGGGGAAGGCTGCTGCAGTTGTTTTGATGGCTGCTTTGGTGAGCGCGTGCTCAAGCAACGCAGCAAAAGAAGAGGCTGCGGCTCAGGCAGCGGCTGAGCGTGCGGCAGCTGAGCAAGCGGCGGCAGCAGAGGCGGCGGCAGCAGAACAGCGCGCAGCTGAAAAGCAAAAAGCCATGATGGCTGAGAAGCGTGAGGAAAAGCGTCGCTTGATGGATGCGGCTTCTGCGGTTGGAAGCGTTTTCTACTTTGATTACGACAGCTCTTCTTTGAGCGACGACGCTCGTGCTGCAATCGATGCACACGTTGCTTTGATGATGGCTGACGGCGGCAATGTGCGTTTGGAAGGTCACACCGATGAGCGTGGTACACGTGAGTACAACCTCGCCTTGGGTGAGCGCCGTGCCAACGCTGTTCGGGACTACATGGTTGCGAGTGGTGTTCCCGGTTACCGAATTGAGACCATCAGCTACGGTGAAGAAAATCCAATTGCTTACGGCTCAGGCGAGTCGAGCTGGAGCAAGAACCGCCGCGTGGAGATCAAGTAAGGCTTTATGATCGCTCAACGTTTTACAAAGCCGGTGCTGGTCGCCGGCTTTTTTGTTTCAGTAGGTGCAGCAACGGCACAGGATTATGTCATCCAGCCAGCAGAGCAGCCTTCGGGTATTGTTCCCTACGTCCAGGCTGATACGTCGGGCGTCCCTATGTCGTCTGAACCCCTCCCGATGGCCGGGTCCGACTCGCGTTCGCTCGTGCTGAGGGTACAGCAGTTAGAGGAAGAGATTCGCAGACTGAATGGTCTGGTGGAGGAGCAGGCAGGCTTACTCACTCGGTTACAGGACCAATCGCTCGAGCGGTACGTCGAAGTTGATCGGCGCTTGGCGATGATCGCTTCAGCGGGTACGGGAGCGGTCATTGATGATTCGTCTTTACCTGATGAACCCGTTGTGTCGGCCGATGGCGAGCAGACACCTGAGGTG
>CAJXZI010000002.1 GCA_913063005.1 uncultured Halieaceae bacterium
TGGTCAAAAAGGGTCAGCCAGTCCCCGAGCAAATCGGGCATAACCGTGGCCGACTCGTCGGGCTGAGTGTAGAAAACTTCATAGTAGGTGGAGTGAAAATCAATCGCTTTGATTAGCTGGCTGTTGTGCGTTTGCAGCCAAGTTGCAACATCCTCATTGACGGCTTGATTCTCAGGTTGCGTGAAAGGCCCCCATTCACGGTTGAGATCTTTCCCCCCTAAGTTGTGCCGCCAGTGCCCTTCATCAACGCCATCGGGATTTATCAGCGGGTACAGCAAAATACCTACCTCGTTGCGAAATCGTTCCGCAAGTGCATCCGACTCGAACAAGCGCTCGATAAAGCCGAATAAGGCGAGCGCACCCGTCGTCTCTGGTGGGTGCTGGCGTCCGAGTAAAAGTAACGTTTTGTCTTTCGGCGCAGTAGTTGCGCGCCATAAATCACGCTCGCCCACAGACTTACCAACCGAGCTCAATGCCAAACCGTGATCTGCGCTCAGGCTGTTCAACCAAGCCGCGTAATGCGAGGTAGTCAGCAACGGTTGTGCGGCGACCACCAGCGACCGATTAGCAGGGACAGTCACCACAAAACCCGCAGCTGACTTATCGGCTTTCACATCAACTCTATCCGCGGGATACGTCTGCCACGTCACGCCATCCAAGCTTATATCGGGCGTATATCGGTGCTTGAACTTTCCATAGTTGAGGGTAATTCGGACATCTGCCTTGTCTGTAGCCTGCAAGCGAAAGGCATACCATGGGCTTGAGTTAATCGGCGTATTCTCAGGCTCAATCTGAATACTCAAGTCACCGCGCTGCGAAAAATCACAACGGGCAATGTTTCCGCCTTGAAAATTGGTAAACACTTTCAGGGTCTTAGATTTGCATATGGCTCCGTCATCCACTGCCAACGTCAGTGAACTGGCGAGAGAGCTGAGAGCTAAAAAGAAGAGCGTTTTAATCTTCATAACCAACCTGCATTGTTTTTATTGAACGGTCTATTTAACTGTCCCTGCTCGCTGCTTTTGTGACTCAGCTACTCAGCTACTCAGCTACTCAGCTACTCAGCTACTCAGCTACTCAGCTACTCAGCTATTATGAGCCCAAGCGGATGCCAGCCCACAACACCCATCATCAGTCTTCATAGCTTTTGAGGCTAGTTGCGTAGCGAAATCACCGCCTCCGGGTTTGACCAAAAGCCACCGAGTAAGTCTGTTTGCGAGATTACGTACAAAGCCTCGCTATCAAGAATCACCCGAGTATCACCGTCAACCGAATAGGGTGCGAGTGTCACTTCCCCAACGGGCACTACAGCCGCCTCTTCAGGCGTATCTTTATTGGCTATTTCGAAGAGGGCGATGCGGTCGACTTGAACGTATTCATCCTCACTAAGACCACTCGCCGCGTACGGCACCGTAAGTCGATCAGTTTCCTCCCCCGCGAGATAGGTAAACGCATAGCGGTTGTATTGCGCCGGGCTGTAACTCCACTCCATCTCCTCACCCAATTCAACAAGTCCCTGTGAGGTTGGCGAGGTGACGTCGCTAATGTTGTATAGCTCTAGCTTAGGAAAGAAGCGCTCACTGGAACCCAAACCGAGTAATAAATCGTCCGACACCTCATGCAGCAAATCGGAGAACCCGGGCACCTCTAGCTCTCCAACAATTGAGGGTTGAGCGGGATCTGAAAGATCGATGACATACAAAGGATCGATTCGCTCAAAGGTGACCATATAAGCACGATCCCCCATGAATCGAACGCCGTAGAGATCTTCATTAGGCTTTCCAATCCGAACTTCAGGATCGCCACCCAGTGACCCCAGAACCTCGAGCTCAGGCGCGGCATCGTCGGGCGAGAGTGTGAACAAGCGATGCGTGAATGCATCATCGGGATTTCCTGTCCACTCAGTGGTCACAAGTCGCAGCACACCAGCAGACTCGCTGATACGAAAATCGGCATTCCCACCACTATAAAGCTCGCCCTGGACCGACTCGGAACCTAGGTAATCGAAGTTATCGCGGGCCAATAAATGGACCAACGTGCTTCGAGGCTCTAAATCCCACCGAACATGCGTCAAGGCGATGAGGGTGCTGCCCATGTAAACACCTGATACCGGTTCGAATGTGCATGCAGCGCGCAAAATCTCACCTGTTGCGGCGGATATCGCGAGGAAAGTCGTCAGCGTTGAATCGCTGGGAGCTGGCTCTGCTAGAGGGTGCTCTGGGTCCACTCGATAACAGCTATCGAGCGACAAAGGCTCAACAAGCTCACCGTCGATTCGAACCTCAGGAAGAATATCGGCGTCCTTAGCCTCAGCGAGCAGTGCTTCGTTATTGGCAACCTCTTCTTCCGTTTGAGGGTAGCTCACTAAGCCCTCTATATTGGGCGCGTGACGCGAGATAAGGAAGATCTCGTCACCGGCACGACGTGAAGCAACCAGCGCACCTTCTACTGTCAATGTATTGATGAGTGAGGGATTCTCAACATCGGTGAGATCATAGTTAAGCAGTGACACCTGCTCGTCGAGCCAGCCGTCAGAGGTTGTAAGCTGATCGCCAAAGGCGCCCCAGTAAGCTGTTGATAACAACACCTGAAGTCGCGACTCTGAAAGGTACATCCCTTCAGCAGTTTGGCCCTCTTCCAGAGAGATAACACTCGCGGGCGTTGCTGACCCCGAACTTGGGTCAGTCGAATAAAGGGCTATTTCGGTCTCTCCCTCGCCTCCCGGTGGGGGTGGTAGGGCATCAGAGGCAATACGCGGCTCAACAACAAAGCAGCAACCGCTTCGGCTAGGCGCTATCGCGAGCGTCGAGCCGTCGTATTTGACGATATCGTATTCATCGACGTCAGCTTCAAGGGTGTAAGTCGTCGAAAAACCGGCAGTCCCGTCGGCCGACGCATCAGCAACCGGTGCCGCCTCAAAAACAGGACCTCCGGTGGCGGTGCGCGCCATCCCAATTTTGGTCAATTTGGCGGTGTAATCGGCGAGGCCGGAGCCTTCAGTTTCGCCGTCGGTCGCGCTATTGACCCAAAGCCCCGTCGGGTCCGGCGCGGGTGGTGGCGTAACAACAACAGGCGGCGGCGTACTGCTCGAGCCACCGCCTCCGCCGCCGCAGCTTGCCAGCAATACCGACGCAACTAGAATCGAAAGAATACGTTGACTTGACATCGAGCTCCCCTAACCGACACTTCGCCTCATCTAGTGGCAAGAATACGATCGGATAAGCTACATAACCACAGTTCCTGCAAAAACTTTTGTATGGCAACAAGCATGCCTTCCAAGATCAAGTAAACCCAAGATTGACGTTATTAGAGAGCCTAAGGCCACGAGCCAAACCTCGATGAGCGCGCGCGAGAGTGAGTCACTGAGTGCTGGAAGCTGTTATGGCGTTTAGCTTACATGGGGGCTTTCCATTAAAGCTTTCCATTAGAGCTTTCCATGAGGATTTTTCATGAGGGCTTTCCATAAGGGCTTTTCATAAGGGCCTTTAAATAGAGGCACTGAAGTGAGGGCACTGACATAAGAGCTAGGACATAAGAGCTCAGACATCAGTGATCTGACGTGAGCGCTACGATACAAAAGGGTTCTGACACGAGATCTCCCGCATGAGGGCTCGGAAATAAGACCGCGGCCAATGCCAACGAGGGCCTGCTTTACATTACCAGTGCAGCAACAAAAAAGAACACTGAAGCTATTACTGCGGACAGCACTGCGTATGGGAGTTGAGTAATCGCATGTTGATAGGTGTCGCAGCCGGCTCCCTGAGCTGACAGCACTGTGGAGTCAGAATAGAAGCAGGCGTGACTGCCAAATCCGCTGGCGGACAACAACGCACCGATTACCAGTGGGATACTGACCCCGTATGCCTCAGCCAACGGGAAAGCGACAGGCATGGCAATCGCGATGACACCCCAGTTCGATCCCGTCGCAAAAGACACCGCGGACATAGTGATGAAGATGATTACCGGCAGCCATGTTGCCGTCATATAGGGCTTCACCGCTTGAATGACGTACTCAGTGAGCCCAATACGATCGTTTGCTTCGACGAAAACAAAAAGCGCGAGTAGCATCGCCAGTACCGGCACCATAATTTTGATGCCGTTAGTACAGGTATCAAAAAGCTCGGAGAGCGGCATGATTCTCAACGACGCGTAATAGGCGACGGTCACGATGATCCCCGCAATCACACCGCGCAGTAAGTCAACGCTGGGTGACAGCGACAAGACGGGAAAGATCGTAAAGAACAGGAGCGCTGCAATCGGAATGAAGAACGTCGCCGCGCCCCCCGATCCAAACTCCATTTCATTAGACGGATCTTCGGAGACACCCAACTCGCCCGTTTCCTCAGCACGCGCTTCCGCGCTCGCCATGGCACCAAGACGGGGAATGACACCTAGAACGACTAAAGGCACCACAAGAACGGCGATGATGGGGTAAAACATGTAGGGAATAGACGCAATAAAAAGACTCAGCCCTTGGCCATCGGCGGCGACCGCATTTTTTTCCAAGAGCCCTGCAAAATAGGCGCCCCAACTCGATATCGGTATCAAGAGACACAAAGGCGCTGCTGTTGAATCAACAACGTAGGCCAGCATCGCACGCGAGGTTTTGAAGCGATCAGTTACCGCTTTCATGGTCGCGCCGACGGTCAAAGAATTGAGGTAATCGTCAAGGAAAATAACAAGCCCAAGAACCCACGTCGTCAGTAGACTCTGTCGCTTATTTTGAAGTCGTGTAAGCAGTAATCGCCCGAAGGCCATCGAGCCACCGCTTCGAACGAGAAGCGCAATGAACACACCGTAGAGTGCGCACACGAGAATGATCCAAGCAATGACTTCATCACGGAGCACCTTCAGGGAGACTTCAGCAAGGGTCGCTACAAAACCCATGCCGTCCATGATGAGAAACGCAAGCATGGCGCCAGCTATCACGGACTCGAGTGTTCGCCGTGTTTTTATGGCCAGTGCTAAGACCAGCGCTGTTGGCAGCAAGCTGACAATTCCGTATTCCATTGCCCCCAAAAGCCCCGTATGGAAATCGACATTCAATGAGTCTACATGGCAAGAGCGTAAAAATTCACCTTAGCTTGAGTTTTTTGATGCGAACCTCCATCCTCGCGCGTCACTGAAGATCGACGCACAGGTGCACGCTCTGAACACACCAAAAAACAGTCAAACCCGCATTGCCGTCATTGGCGGCGGCTCCTGGGGTACGACGTTAGCTTCACTGATCAGCCGCAACGCTCAGGTGACGCTTTGGGCGCGTGACGAAGCGGTTGTCAACGAGATCAACACCACTCACACCCACGAGCGTTATCTCAGCGGTTTAGAACTCAACCCACTACTCGTTGCCACACGCAATCTCAGTCAGGCGCTTAAGGGCGCGCACGCAGTTCTCGTTGCGATTCCCTCGCACACCTTCAGAGGTGTCTTCGAGCGCGTTGCACCGTTTGTCTCCAACAACGTGCCGATCGTCAGCATGACCAAAGGACTCGAGGCGAGCACCCAAAAACGCATGACTGAGGTGATCAGCGAGTATTGTGCTCAAAACCCTGTTGGCGTCATCACAGGGCCGAACCTCGCGAAAGAAATCCTAGAGGGCAAAGCAGCGGCGAGTGTCTTGGCGCTAGACGACCCTTCGGCTCAATGGTTGCAGCCGATATTGAACGTTGGACTCTTCCGCACGTACCACAACAGTGATGTGATTGGCTGTGAGCTGGGTGGGATCCTCAAAAACATCATTGCGATTGCCGTGGGACTTGGCGACGGCCTGGGCGCCGGCGATAACACACGAGCCGCACTGATTACTCGCGGCTTGGCTGAGGTCACTCGATTAGGAACGGCGATGGGTGGGCGGCCAGAAACGTTCGCAGGTCTGGCGGGCATGGGCGACATGATTGCTACCTGTAACAGCCCGCAGAGCCGAAACCGTCACGTAGGTCTGGAGTTGGCTCAAGGAAAGTCAGTCGAAGAAATTACCAATTCCATGAACATGGTGGCAGAGGGCGTGAAAAGTGCACCTACCGTTGTGTCGCTAGCCAATAAGTTCGATGTAGAAATGCCTATTTGCACTGAGATCCATCGCATTTTGGAAGGTCAAGCAGATGCAACCCGTGTCTACAGAGGTCTCCTACGCGTCGTAGCGGGGGCAGAATCCGAGCCCGGTTAAAGTTAAGCTCGACGAAGAAGATAGCCCGTAAGCGCCTCGCACAGCACATTAGGGTTTAACCTCAGACAGTACGAGAGCCCATACGATAGTCATTTTAGTAACGCCGATTGAGAGCCTTTAACAATGCGCCTTCTGAACATTGCAGCTGGATCGCTACTTATCTTTGCACTGACGGCGTGCAGCACAAGTCCGACGGGCAGAAGCCAATTTCTTATCGTCTCACCCGAGTCTGCGATTCAACAATCACGCGGTGCGTACAGCCAGGCAGTAGAGGCTATTCGAGAAGAGGGCCAGATCGCTCAAGACCCGTTACTGGAAGCACGCATACGGCGTATTGCGGGTCGAGTGGTAACCGCTGCGGTTAACGATTTCCCGCGCTCAGCCAATTGGGATTGGAGTGTCGTTGTCGTTGAAGATGACGAAACGGTCAACGCTTGGTGCATGGCGGGTGGTCGCATGGCGGTTTACACCGGCTTGTTCGAGCAACTCAAACTCACAGACGCCGAGTTTGCGCAGATCATGGGCCACGAAATTTCGCACGCACTGGCAAACCATACGGCTGAGCGCATGTCGCGCGCCATGGCGATTCAGTTGGGCTTGATTGCCGTGAGTGCAGCAACTGACGGTAGTCAAAGCGCGGGGCAAGGCGCAGAACTACTGGCACAGGTAGCGCTTGAATTACCCAATAGTCGCACGGCGGAGACAGAGGCGGATCGACTCGGCATGCGGTTAGCAACACTCGCGGGCTACGACCCCGAGGCAGCCGTCACGTTGTGGCAAAAAATGTCTGAACTCGGCGAAAAGCGCCCGCCAGAGTTCCTTAGCACACACCCGGCGCCCAACGATCGGCAAGCGCGACTCAACGCCATGATTCCCTCAATGAGATCGTTGAACCCAACGGGCAGTAAGCTGCCCGCCACGGAAATCATCATCGTAAATTAGGTACGACGATGTTGCTCAAACTGTGAGAGCACATCGGCAATGACCTGCGCCTCTGTCAGACCCCACAAGCAATAACCAGCAGAACCTGAAGCCAGGTGTACCTCAGTCACCGATGTGGATCCCTCAACGGGCAGCGACACATCATCACCATTCACATCAGCCGAGGGATCAACACTCTGCGGTGCTAGCTTCACCGTGTAGATAAACGCTGACTCCTCGTCGCCCGCGGTACTTAATGCAACAGAGCCGTCGCCGTCGGTATGATCAAGCACTTTGGCCGCCACGCCGTTCTTGCTGAGCTCGGCGGCAAAGGCAGACAAACCGGGAAGCACCGTTTCCCGTTGAAACTTAACCACCGTGTTATCCGAGGGTTCCTTCAACAAGGCACTCAATCGGGACTGCCAATCAACCTCGGTATCAGTGTCAAAGCTCGTTGGGGCTTTGCCGTAACTCGACTGCATATCCGATCGAAGTGATCGCTGAAGCCCCCACAGCGCGCCCAATAAGATGAGCGAGAACGGCAGCGCACTGGCGATCGTCGCGGTCTGCAGCGCGCCTAAGCCACCATTGATCAGCAGCGTAGCCGAGATCGCAGCGATGATTCCCGCCCATAAAACGCGCTGGAATACCGGTGTTTCGTCAATACCACCGGATGCCATCATATTGAGCACCAATGCACCGCTGTCTGCCGAGGTGACAAAGAAAATGACAATCATCACCAAACTCAGGAGCGAGAGGTAGAACGTACCCGGTAAATAATCGAGGAACAGGAAAAGGCCTAAGGGCTGGTCATTCGCGACGGCTTCGCCAAACGCTGTCTCACCCGCATGAATGAGTTCGATGGCGCTGCCGCCAAAAACATTCATCCAAAGCACGACAAACAGGGTTGGCGCCACCATTACGCCAATCAAGAACTCGCGAATAGTACGACCACGCGAAATACGCGCGATGAATATGCCGACAAAAGGCGCCCAGCTAATCCACCAACCCCAGTAGAAAATAGTCCATCCTCCCAGCCACTCGGTGTCTTGATAGGTAAAGAGATTGGTTGAAGTGGTGATCAAATTGGCAACGTAAAAACCAAAGTTCTCGAGCGTACCGCCAAGGATTAAGGCTGTCGGCCCAATTAGCAGTACGAAACACAAAAGCGCGATCGCAAGGAAGGAATTAATCTCTGACAGACGTTTGATTCCGCTGTCCAAACCGAGTGCTACCGACATCGCCGCCATCGCCATAATGGCGATGGTGATAGCGAGTTTCATACCACCCGACTCGGGCACATCGAAGAGATAATTCAGGCCAGTACTCAGTTGCTCAACGCCCAGCCCCAAACTGGTTGAAATACCAAACGTCGTGCAAACAATGGCAAACACATCGATCGCCGCGCCAAGAGGACCGTAGATACGCTCACCTAAAATGGGATAAAAAGCGGATCTTAACGTCAGTGGCAGGCCACGCCGGAAAGAAAAGTATGCCAATACGAGGGCCATGAGCCCATAGACTGACCACGCGTTGAACCCCCAGTGCAGCATCGTCAAATTCACCGCTTGGTTTTCTCCACCAACCGCGGCGCCCTCTCCGATGGGGGGGCGTAGATAATGTACCACGGGCTCGGACACACCGTAGAACATCAGACCTATGCCAACACCGGCGGCAAACAGCATAGATAGCCACGAGAACAAGCTGTAGTCGGGCGAGGAGTTATCGGGACCCAGACGAATATTGCCCACTCGAGAAAACGCCAGCACACCTGAGGCGATGAGTAATATCGCCATCACAATTCCGTAGAACCAACTCGCACGCTCCACGATGGCTGCCTGGAGGGCGCCAAAGGCCGAACTACTCCCATCGGGAAAGACGAGAACAATAGCAACCGTGCTTAAGAGAAAAACAATAGATGGCACAAAAACGGCGCGGTCAACAATAAAGCCGCGATCGGACAAACTAGACATGAAAAGGCTCTTATTAGTATGAACCCAAAGTGTAACAGCATCTGTCGCCCTCGACGTCATGCGAAAAATCAAAAGGGTAAAAAGTATTTAAGCTGTGAAGTAGTAACAAAAAGAATATAAATACTCATTAATATCAGTATCTTATGGATATTTTAAAGTGGGGTAGAGGATTCAAATACTTTGAGCTAAAATCGCTCTACCACTCTAATAAATGGAAGATCTCTATGTTTCGTTCGAAGCCCAATGGCAAGCGCCCACTTTCGCTTGCTGTAGCAGCCGCTATTACGCCCGTTTTGGCGTCAACAGCGCTCGCTCAAAACCCACAGTTAGAAGAGGTTGTGGTAACCGCGACTAAGCGCGCTGAAAACCTCCAGGACGTTCCTATCTCCGTGAACGCACTGTCTGGAGATGCGATGCGCTCACAGAACATCCTGACATTCGATGACTATGTTGAGTTCCTGCCCAACGTGGTAAGCGCGGGCATAGGCCCCGGTCAGAAAGAAATCTATATTCGGGGCTCTGCTTCTGAGCAGTCGTCTATTACCGTTGCACCGGCACAGGGCTCAGCACCTGGCGTTGCACTGTACTTCGATGACATGCCTGTTTCGTTCGGCGCGCGAAACCTCGACGTATACGCGGCTGACTTAGAGCGCATCGAAGTTTTGTCCGGCCCACAGGGCACGCTGTTCGGCGCGAGTTCGCAGTCGGGCAACATGCGCTTGATTACCAACAAGCCAAACCAGGACGAGTTCGAAGCAAGCCTCGACTTCGGCATGAGCAATACGCAGGGCGGTGCGGCGAGCAACAATGTTGAAGCGATGATCAATCTACCACTGACAGATAAGTTGGCGGTACGCTTCGTCGGCTACAGCGACAACCAAGGCGGCTGGATCGACAACCAACAAGCGACCTTCACGCCAAACGGCGAAGTTATCGACCGAAATAACTCAGCCGGTTTCGGTCCTTTCTTCAGTGATTTCCCGCTTACAACAATCCGCTCAGTGACCAACACGGACATTGTAGAAGATGATTGGAACGAAGCGAGCTACAACGGCTACCGCGTAGGCGCTGCTTACGACATTAATGATGAGTGGAGCGTTTTGGTCACTCGTATGTCCCAGGAAATCGATGTCGAAGGTTCTTTCCTGGTCGACCCCAGCTTGGGTGACTCGACTTCCGAGAAGTACGTGCCCGAAAGTAACGTTGATGAGTTCGATATCACCACCTGGACCCTGGAAGGCCGTATTGCAAACCTCGATGTGGTTTACACAGGTGGCTATATCGACCGAGAAGTCGACGCGCTAATCGACTACACCCACTACAACAACGGCGGTGGTTACATCACTTACTACCTATGTAGTGGAAACATTTACTCAGGTGACAAGGCCAATGCGCCGAACAACTGTTTTGATCCAACTAAACAGTATGCGGACGCGTCGACTAACGAGCGTACTACGCACGAATTCCGTGTAAGCAGCGACCCGGACGAGCGTTTGCGCTGGATGGCGGGCGTTTACACCAGTGACGTGGATACAACGCACGTTGGTGAGTTCCAGTACCTATCTACGAACGATGCATTCAGTGAGCACATTGTTAACTACTTTGGTTCCGGTGCGCCTTTCCAAGTCGGTAATACCACTATTCCGAACACACCTGGAACCAACACAGACGGTCCAAGAAGCCCATTGACGACGTTCTACAATGACTTCACACGGACAGAAGAGGAAACAGCATTCTTCGGCGAGGTTCAGTTCGACCTAAATGACCGTTTGACGGCCGCATTGAGTGCACGTCGCTACAGCCTGAAGTCTCAGCTTCAGGGAGCTTCGAACTTCTCCTTCGGCTGCCGCTACGGCGCGCCGTTCACTGACCGCGACACACCTGCGGGTGCGGGTTTCGGGAACGCGCTCGTCACTGCAGATGGTCGGTGTAACTCAAACGCCTTCAGTAACGACGTATCAGCTCGCTTCCTAACGCTGGGCGACTATGCGGCAAATGGTAATGCTGACACTATCTTGAATGCGACAAGCCCTAACGGAGCTCGTGATATGTTCCGCGGCGGTGGTAGCAACGCCGCAACGCTTGCTGCAATCCAGAACGGCAACCTAGATGTCAGCGCTATTTCTGAAGACGGCTCAACGCGTGAGGAAGACACCATTGTCCGCTTCTCGCTGAACTTTAATCTAACTGATGATGTGATGCTTTACGGTATCTACTCAGAAGGCTACCGCCCAGCAACGCAAAACCGTAACGCCGGCCAGCTTGCAGCTAACCAGAGCGGTGTCTACGACGGCTATGTTGTACCAGCAGTAGCGGTAACCGACACACTCGAGAACATCGAATTTGGTATGAAGGGCGAGTTCCTTGATCGTACTCTTCGATTGAACGCTAGCTTCTACATGACTGACATCACCGACCTTCAGGTTTCACGTTTTGACCCATCAAACGTTGCCTTCTTGGTCTTCATGGAAAACGTTGGTGATGCGGAGTCAAACGGTGTTGATCTTGACTTCCAGTGGGCGCCCACAAACAACCTGATCATTTCGGGTGCGGCGAGCTTCCTGGATACAAAGATCACTCGATTGAATCCTCAGCTTGAAGGTGTTGCTGTGCCCGTGGGCTCTGAGCTACCACTCGCACCAAGCTTCTCGGGTAATATCCGTGCTCGTTATGACTTCGAGCTTCCCAATATGGGTGCCAACGGCTACTTCACCGGCGCGGTTACATACCGTGGCGAGTCTGTAGCAGGCATCGTGGGCAGTGCGGCGTTCATGAATGACACAGGCATCCTCGCCTACGGCCGTGACTCTGGTCTTGGTCAGCAGGACGAAGGCGGCACGTTCGGTACGGTTGCAGACCGCAACGGCAACCTGCCCTCAAACTCACGTTTCGTGAATGAGGCAGCCACAATGGTGAACATCGCGGCCGGCGTTGAGAAGGACAACTGGCTTGCAGAGCTCTATGTCCGAAACATCACAAGCGAAGAAGGTGCCATCGTGCAAACAGCGGGTAAGTTCTCGCCCGAAGCAACGGTTAATCGTCCTCGCACTGTGGGCCTGAGACTGTCTTATCGCTTCTGATTAGATACCGAAGCGTAGTACCCTCAAAGGGCGGACAATTGTCCGCCCTTTTTTGTTGCCGAAAGAAAGATGTGACTTAAGTGATTGCAGAATCAATACAAAAAGCCCGAGTGGCGATGAGTAAGCGCGACTTCATCGAATCGAGAGCTCTACTCGACGAGGCTCTATCCACAGAGCCTGACAACTTCGAAGCCAAGTACACCCTGGCAGTACTGAATCGTGCAGAAGGGCACACCGACAAGGCGAAAACGTTGCTGAAAGCGCTTGTTGAAGAGAAACCAGACTTTGGCCGTGGCTTCCAAGAGTTAGCCCTTTGTGAGCTAGCGCTTAAACAGGAGTCTGCGGCGATAAGCGCGTTCGAGCAGGCCGTTGAGGTTGACGGGTCACTGATCGAGAGCTGGAAGTTTTTAGCAACAGCTTATCGACGTAAAGGTGACTCGCGGGCAGAACAAGCCGTAATGCAGGTAGAGTTTTTAGCCTCACTCCCACAGGAACTGCGAACGGTGATTAGCTACCTTGCGGCCAATCGGTTGGGTGACGCTGAGCGTCTCTGTCGCTACTTTATGCAGCAAAACAAAACGCACGTTGAAGGTATGCGGCTCATGGCTGAGATAGCCACACGCACAGGTGTCTTTGACGATGCAGAGTTTTTGCTGGAAACCGTCATGGAACTGGCGCCGGATCATATCGAAGCAGAAATTCAGCTGGCGCACGTGCTGCTGAGGCGGCAGCGTTTTCACAAAGCGCATAAGCGCGTAAAAGATATCTACGAAAGGAGTAAGAACCCGTCGGCTCAAATTCAGGCGCTTTACGCGTCCGTATGCTTTGGTGTCGGCGAAAACGAAGAGGCCATTAAAACGTATCAAGACATGATTCGAGTTTCACCCAATGACCCACAACTGCGGGTATCGCTGGCGCACATCTACAACGCCACGGGGGAATCTTCCAAAGCGGTCGATTTATTCAAGCAAGCCTATGGCTTAAAACCTGATTTTGGCGATGCATTCTGGAGCCTGGCAAACACCAAGTCTTATCGCTTTACAGAGGAAGAGTTAGCCGCGATGACAGATCGCGTCAATGCGCCTTCTACGCCACAGCTCGATAAAACACAGATGCACTTTGCTTTAGGTAAGGCCTACGAGGACAGTAAAGATTACGACACTGCCTTCAGTCATTACCAAGCAGGCAATACCTTAAAGCGCGAGACCTCGAATCACAGTAAGGAACAGCTCGATATTCGAATTTCGACGCAGCTCGATGTGTGCACCGCAGAGCTATTTGAGCGGCTAAAGGACGTAGGTCACGATGCACCAGATCCCATCTTCATCTTGGGCCTGCCCCGAGCAGGATCGACGCTACTTGAGCAAATTCTTGCGTCGCACTCCAAGGTCGACGGAACGATGGAGCTGCACGACATTCTTGACCTCGCCAAGCGCTTGCGAGGCCGGGACAAAGCGAGCGACCCGAGCCCACGCTATCCACGTATCCTGGGAGAGCTACCGACTGAACGATTCGCACAGTTTGGTCAACAATTCATTGAGGATACTCGTGCCTACCGAGGAACCGCGCCGTATTTCATCGACAAGATGCCCAACAACTTTTTCCATATCGGCCTGATCAAACTCATTCTTCCAAACGCAAAGGTGATCGATGCACGGCGTCACCCCATGGCCTGTTGTTTTAGCGGGTACAAGCAGTTATTTGGTGAGGGCCAGGAATTCTCATACGGGCTTGAGGAGATTGGTAATTACTATCGCCAGTACGTTGATTTAATGAACCACTGGGATGAGGTTCTGCCTGGTTTTGTTCTGCGCGTCCAGCACGAAGACGTTATCGCTGATCTCGAAGGGCAGGTCCGGCGAATACTGAATTTTTGTGGCTTAGAGTTCGAGGAATCTTGCGTTGAGTTTCATAAAACAAAGCGCACGGTAAGAACGCCAAGTGCAGAGCAGGTGCGGCAGCCGATCAATAAATCCGGTGTGGATCAGTGGTGTAATTTCGAGTCTCACTTAGACCCTCTGAAACACGCGCTCGGACCCGAAATTCTCGAGGCCTACGGGATAACCCCACCTGCATGATTTTCTCTTCAAGCAGAAAATTCGTTTTTTTTGCCGTCCCAAAAACAGGGACTCACTCTGTCAGAGAACAAATCCGGCCTTTACTGGCAGAGAGTGATTGGGAGCAACAACTTTTGACAGGGCGGATGCTGAGTCCGATCAAGCCGCTCGCGGCGATAGGTCACGGCCACATTTCATACAAACAGCTATCGTCGGTTGTAGGCAAAGATACGGTGCAAGACATGTACTGCTTCGCGTTTGTTCGTCACCCAATCGATCGGTTCATGTCAGCCTGCGCTTTTCTTGCTCGAACTGATCCAAGCTATAACGACAACCCGATTGACTGGTCACAACGCGCTTTTTCACGTTCTCAGTTCCGTAGTCGTGTGCTCATTCGACCACAGACTGAGATGCTGACCGATGCTTCTGGAGCGCTGGCGATGTCGTATATCGGTCGTTACGAATCCCTCCAAGCAGACTTAAATGCGGTTTTAGGGCACCTCGGGGCACCCAATGCACAGCTTTCTCAACGGAACATCACACAAAACCAGAAACCGCGCCTTACCGGTTCGTCGACGTTTATTGAAGAGCTAAAAGAGTTTTACGAAGCGGATTTCAGGCTACTGGGTTACGACCGGGACTGAACTCCGCAACACGCCGTGGCCGCAAGGCCGCTGCGAGAATACGCTGATTAATAATGGGGTTGATGCCCACTTTATTTGACTCGGTTACGAGCACTCTAGGGTTCGGCAGGAGCTTACCCGCTGTTCGCTCCAACACCTTTCGATACTCAGGAAACGCGACCTCGGTAAATCCATGGAGACTCCAAATCTCTCGCCAGTCGTGCACAAGATCGAGCAGTAAGTGGCGGTACTGACGCATGATACTGGGATCGTTTTCGCTATTAGCCTCGCAGTCCTGCAGCACCTGCTCGACGATCGCCAACATCTCGCCCGGCGCCATCACAGGTGCTACCGGAAATTGTTCGGTACGCAAAGCAACTTGCTCGCCATCTCCAGGCAACACGTTAATCGGTGACATCGTCTCCGCTTTACGAACCGTCTGCCAAAATCTCGAGGATCCAGCGAGGTCAATCACCAGATGCACACGTCGCACATCGCTTGCATTGACAACGCGATGGCGCCGCCAAGAGTCGAACAGCCAACTCTCTCCCGCACCCATATGCACAGATTCCTCACCACAGTAAAAAACGACGCCTGGGTCAGTAATGATCGGTACATGAATGCGAACACGACTCACCCAGTGATAGTTAAAATCGACGTGCTCCGCGACCTCTGCGCCGGGCTCGAGGCGCATAAGCCGCGACCGAGCCACCACTTCGTTAAATGACGAAACCACTTGGTTTAGGTACGGGGAAGCGATGAGCGCTTGTGTGGCTTTCATTGCACCATCAAAAGCGTGATTCATTTCACCGTTGACCGACACGAGGGGCACTGCCGAATTACCTGGCAAACCAGATGGATGTGCCAACCAAAAATCGTCGGGAAGACCTGCGACCTCGTTACTGAGCGCAGCTACTTCAAAACGCCAAGGTAATTTCAGAAACGGCTGGTCAAATTCCATGTGTGAATTACGCCACATTTGCTCGGAATATGACAGATCTCAACCGAATTCAATTGATTACTTTGAGCTCAAAGTATTAAAATTCAGATCGCAATTTATCGCTCCAGTAGCAGGCTCGCATGTCGACGGCAGAACTTCCAGATCACGTACTTGTGGCACTTCGCCGAATTATTCGGGCAACGGACCTGCACTCGCGGAAATTGGGAAAGAAAACTGGGCTTACCACACCCCAACTCGTCATTATCCAAGCGGTGGGCAATCTGAAGGATCCAACCGTCTCCGATATCGCGAAGGCTGTTAGTCTGAGTCTGGCGACAGTGACCACAATTTTAAACAGGCTCGAGCGTAACGGCGTCGTTAATCGCGCCCGCTCAGCCGTCGACCGACGACGCGTCATCGTGACGCTTACAGAAGACGGGCAGACCCTCCGAGGATCGGCACCCAAACCGCTGCAAGATAGTTTCGTTGCTAAATTCAGTCGGTTAGAAACCTGGGAGCAGCATTCTATCGTTGCGGCACTCGAGCGCGTCGCGACAATGATGGACGCGGATGAACTCGATGCTGCGCCGCTTCTGGCGAGCGGCGATGAGGTGCTTTAACCCAGCGATTTAGCCAGCGACTTCATGACGATCGAGAAGTCGTCTCTTCCCAGGCCTTGCTCTTGTAAAGACCGGTAGACGTCACCCGCGCGTTTACCGAAATCAGCATCAATGTCCGACTGCTCTGCAAGTTCATTTGCGAGCCCTAAATCCTTGGCCATGAGATCTACCATAAAGCCCGGCTTGTAATCGTTACCAGCCGGTGCGCCCTCCATGACACCGGGCCATGGGTTGTAAACTTGAAGCGACCAGTTATTCCCGGAGCTCGCTTTCATAATCTCAGATTGGACAGCAGGATCGAGCCCGTTAGCCGCGCCAATTGCCAGCGCCTCACAAGTCCCGATCATGTGAATAGCTAGCAACATGTTATTTGCAGCCTTTGCTACCTGGCCCGCCCCATCGGGTCCTGCGTGGAAAATCTTTTCCTCGTTGCCCATGGCTTTAAGCACATCCTTCGCTCTTAGGAACGCCTCACCAGTTCCACCACACATAAAAGCGAGTGTACCGGCTTGCGCGGCGGCCACACCGCCTGATACGGGCGTGTCCATAAAGGCAAGACTTGCGCCCCGCGCCGCTTCGTGAAGCTCACGCGCTGTGGCGGCATCGATGGTGCTTGCATCAAGAACCAGTGTGCCTGCAGGCAACGTTTGAAAAACACCCTCATCACCCATCATGACCGACTTAACGTGCTTACCCGCTGGCAGCATCGAAAAAACCACGTCAGCGCCTGAAGCTGCATTCACCGCAGAAGTAGCCGCCGTCGCACCAGCCGCTACCACATCGGCAAGTGCCGCTTCAGACAGATCAAACGCCGAAACAGACCAGCCTGCGTTCAGCAAGTTTTTGGCCATTGGCCCGCCCATATTTCCAAGGCCTATAAAAGCGATGCTCGGCATGGCGCCCCCAAATCTATTTTTGTAAGTGAGTAGTTACTACCAGGGATAGTGCATGTCTGGAGCGTCTTCTGGCTCCTTGAAAAATGACTCCAAGACATCGGCTGGAACATCATGAACCGAGCCATATTGCCATTTAGGCTGCCGATCCTTATCGACGAGCAGGGCACGAACACCCTCAGCAAACTCAGGATCTCGCATGATGTTGGCGCCCAATCTGAGCTCGGTATCAAACACCTCTTTGAGCGAGTAGTTCACCGACTCATTCAGCTGGCGGAAGATCCAGGACGCTGCCAGCTTGGAGCCATGCGCAAATCCATCGCGTGCCTTTTGCAGCCACGCATTATCACCGTCGTAGGCCAATAGCCGGTCAGAAATTTCGCCCAAGTCATCGCCCGCCATCAGCGCGTCTATTTCAGGCATCAACGGCTCAACTACGCCTGGGGGCATATCGGCTGTAGGCGCCATTCCCAAGATACCATCCACAATCGCTGTGTTGGCCTCTGGGTCTGTCGTCCACTCTGCCGCTGCAAGCGCCGCCATCACATCGTGCCGCTGCTCATGCGCGAGGAAGACGTCACCTAAGTTGGCAAATAGCGCATCCGCTGCATTAATGTGCGCAGAGGTGAGTGACAAGAAACGGCCAATCATGCCCGGCGTTCGGTTAAGGAAATAGCTGCCGCCCACATCGGGGAACAAGGCTATGGTAATTTCAGGCATACCAATCCGTGTTCGCTCGCTGACAACACGGTGACTGCAGCCTGCCATAACACCCATGCCGCCACCCATGACGACGCCGTGGCCCCAGCAGATAACGGGCTTGGGATAAGTGAATAAGACATAGTTCATCTGGTACTCGCGCGCGAAAAAGTTCTCCGCGTAGGTGCAAGGCCCGCCCGGGTTTTCGATCGATGAGCGGCGCAATTCATGCACGTCACCACCAGCGCAGAAAGCTTTCTCTCCCTCACCGTCGATGTAAACGGCGGCAATCGAATCGTCTTCAGCCCACTCAAGAAGTTTACCGAGCATGATTTCGATCATCTCAGCATCGAGCGAGTTAAGGATTCGAGGTACGTTCAAGGTCAGACGACCTACACGGCGATCACCGTCGCCCAGGGTTGAAACAATTACCACATCGTCACTCATCGGTTTTTCCATTCTGGTGTTCGTTTTTCCAAAAAGGCGTTGACGCCTTCCCTTTGATCTTCGGTTGAGAACAACGCGACGAACTCATCGCGCTCTGCCACCAATCCAGCGCCGATCGCAATGTCGCGCGCCGAATGAATAAGCCTTTTACAGGCAGCGATCGATGTTGGACTTTGATCCGCGGCACGTTTCGCCAAATCAATGGCCGCCGGGAGCGACGCCCCCTGCTCGACAACCTCCTCAACAAGACCGAGCGTCAACGCTTTCTCAGCGGACACGCGCTCGCCGCAGAGGATCATGCGCTTTGCCCAACCCTCGCCAACGAGCTGCGCTAAGCGCTGCGTCCCACCGGCGCACGGAAGCAACCCAACCCGGGCCTCAGGTAACGCAAGTGCTGCGTGCGACTCGGCGATGCGAATGTCACAGGCCAGCGCCACCTCCAAACCACCACCCATGGCGTAACCGTTGATCGCTGCTATTGATACGCCGCGGTAATCCGCGAGTGTCTCAAAGGCAGCTCCGAACGCATCACCCATGGCACCTGCGGCAACAGGATCGCCACTGGCAAACTGGTTCAAGTCAGCACCGGCTGAGAAAAACTTCTCCCCTTGACCCGTTATGACCAGCGCGCGAACCTCAGCCATAGCGTTAAGGTTGTTCACAACCGCCTCAAGCGCCGGAAGGCTCTCGAGATCCCAGGTATTGGCGGCTGGATTGTTTATGGTAACGGTGGCGATACCCTCTTCGATCGATACCAACACCTTTTCACTTGGGCTGACACTCATTGAATAACCTCCAGCGCGCCATCTATTAGCGCTTGTCGTGAAATGATGACCCGCATAATTTCGTTCGTCCCCTCAAGAATCTGGTGCACGCGCGTGTCGCGAACATAGCGCTCCATCGGATACTCGCGGATGTAACCGTAGCCGCCGAACAATTGCAGTGCGTCGTTACAGATCTTGAAACCGGCATCGGTGGCGAAGCGTTTGGCCATAGCGCAGTAAGTTGGCGCACTCGCGTCTTTGTTGTCGAGCTTGCTCGCTGCCAAGCGAATCATCTGGCGCGCGGCAACCAGCTCGGTGAGCATGTCTGCGATCTGGAACTGTGTGTGCTGAAACCCTGCAATGGTTGAATCGAACTGTTTGCGATCCTGCACGTACGCTGTGGCATCGACGATCGCCTGCTGAGCTGTACCTACTGAGCACGTCGCGATATTGATGCGCCCACCATCGAGGCCTTCCATAGCGATGGAAAATCCCTGTCCCTCTTCACCCAAACGATTAACCGCGGGCACACAAACATCATCGAAGCTGATTTGGCGGGTAGGCTGCGCATTCCAGCCCATCTTGTGCTCTTTCTTACCGTAGCTAATACCCTCAAGGTCAGCCGGCACCAAAAAAGCGGTAATACCGCGGGCACCCGAATCACCGGTTCGCGCCATCACCACCAGCACATCGGTATCCCCAGCTCCTGAGATAAACACCTTGCTTCCCGAGAGGCGGTACACATCGCCATCCCGCTTGGCTGATGTTCTGAGCGATGCAGCGTCAGAGCCGGCTCCGGGCTCGGTCAAACAGTAAGACGCAAGCTTCTCGCCAGCGACTAGCGCAGGACACCACTCATCGATCACCGACTGCTGACAGTACTTACCAATCATCGCTGTCGCCATATTGTGAATCGTCAGGAAGGCAGCAGTCGTTGTACATCCTCGGGCCAGCTCTTCCACGATCAAGCTCGCATCGAGTCGTGACATTCCAAGACCGCCGGCTTGCTCTGGGGTATACATTCCCATGAAGCCAAGATCGCCCGCGGCTTTTAGCGCCGCTTTTGGAAAGATCGACTCCTCGTCCCATTGTGCGGCGTGAGGACGAAACTCCGACTGCGCAAATTCTCGTGCGCTCGCCGCGTAAGCCCGCTGCTCTTCGCTTAATTCAAAATTCATAGCTTGGTCTCTACTCACTCAAGGCCGTTAGTCTATGCCATAGCGGACATTACCGGGACGTCCGAATGATGATTAGGTGGTAACAAAATTATCATCTCAGCCATTACTGTCGCGACATCCAAAGCGATTGACTACTAGGCCTGCGATTGTCCCTGGACATTTCGCGATAACAGCACCCGGTGTTATTGTCTTTGGATGGCTGTAAGCTCGCAAAAAAACACGATTTTCTTCATTCAAAAAATACAAAATGTCTAGACTAGAAGCCACCACAGCCGCCTTTGCACAAACGATCGATAAGCTCGGAACGGACGAATTTGTTCCGACGCTGGCGGATACCCTGTGTCAGCTTGCGACCGCCGACGATGCAACTGTGATCGTTTACGGCCAAGAAGAAATGCCCTCGGTCGTCTTTGCCCGGCCCCTCAAAGGAAAATACGAAAGCACCCTGAGCACTTATTTGACCGGACCTTTTTTGCTCGATCCGTTTTATAGAGCGGCAGCCTACGACCAACAATTTGGTGTGTTTAGGCTCGCGGATCTCGCACCATCCAGCTTTCGCCTATCCGAGTACTACAAGAATTGGTATCGGACCTGTGGCTACGAAGACGAATGCGGGCTCTTGATAAAGCTTTCCGAGGACAACTTTCTTAATATTTCAATTGGCCTTACGGACGCCGGCGCACGATTCAAGAAAAAACATGCACGAGCGTTATCTGAGGTATACGAGATAACAAGCGCTCTGTGCCGCAAACACTTCGACGATATCCTCAAAGCCAAAGTGCCTACCCTGCGAGAGCGGATGCACCGTTCACTGGCAGCATTTGGTGCCAGCATGCTGACTAAGCGCGAACGACAGACAGTAGAGCTTGTCCTGCTCGGGCATAACACGCGACTCATCGCCGAGAAACTAGGCATCTCTGTCGAGACGGTCAAACTGCACCGTAAACATGCCTACGCAAAGCTCGACATCAGCTCTCAAGCTGAGTTGTTTTTCCTCTTCATGGAAGCCCTCTCACACTGGTCAGGTGACCCCGACACTGATCCGCTTATCGCTTATATGGGGAACAACTGAGCGTGGCAGGGCTATCACTGGCTGATGGTTTCGCCGCGCTGAATCGCGGCGATCTCGCGACCGCAGGCGCGGCCTGCAAGCTCGCTTTACAGAACGACCCGCAGCACGTGCCCGCACACTTTCTCGTTGGCCTCGTTGCTCTAGAAGGACAACAACGGCGAGTTGCTCACGACGCGTTTAAATCGGTGGTTAAGCTCGACCGAAACCACGCAGCGGCTTGGGCGCACCTAGCGAAGTTAAACGTCGGCGAAGGCCGGATAGCGGCGGCAGAGTCAGCATTGAAAGAAGTACGGCGGATTCAACCCAACGACCCTATGGTGATTGAGCTGACAGGTACGGTGCTAAATTCACTCGGCGAGTACGAGGCGGCAGAACTCTTTTTTGAGCGCGCGCATCAGATGGTACCCAACAACCCTTCCGCATTAATGAATCTAGGGAATGTTCGAGTATTTCTTGGAAAGATTGATGATGCAGTCGGTCTGTTCAAGCGCGCTATTGCTCTCGAGCCCAATAGCGCGCAGTGCCACTGGGGCCTCGCCAATTCGGAAAAAGCCAAGACCCAAGCCCACATCGATCAAATGCAAAGTTTGATCGCGTCGGGGCGCCAGTCAAAACGCTCGCAAGGTTTTCTGCATTACGCCATCGGTAAAGAAAGTGAAGACCTAGGCGATTGGCAAACAGCATTCTCTGCCTTTAGTCAGGGCGCAAAAGCACGCCGGGAAACGGTTGAGTTCAATGAAGCCGACGAAATCGCCATGTTTGAAGCCATCAAAGCAACCTACACGGCAGACTGGCTGGCAGCGCGTCCACCCGGTATGGACGATCCATCACCCATATTTGTGCTGGGTCAGCCACGAACCGGCACCACGCTCATCGAGCGAGTGATTACGAGCCACTCTCAGGTACTTTCAGCAGGTGAGCTACAGCAGTTTGGCCTCGCTGTTCGTCGGGCTTCGAGGCACAACGACCCTAAGCGCTTCTCTCGGGATCTGTTCCTAGCCGCGGCAGAGGTAGACCCGGCGGAAATTGGAAAAATGTACCTACGCTCTACCGCCAAGCAACGTGCGAAGAAGCCCTTTTTCGTCGACAAATTGCCCGTCAATTACCTCAATGTGCCACTCATTCTAGCGGCGCTGCCCAAGGCCAAAATTGTGCACCTTGTGAGAGGGCCAATGGACGCTTGCTTTGCGAGCTTCAAACAACTGTTTGCGGATGCTTATCTGCATTCTTACGATCAGGGTGAGATGGCACGACACCACGCGCGTTATCGCGATCTGATGGCGCATTTTCACAAAGAGTTCCCGGGTAACATCGTCGATGTGCGCTATGAAGATGCGGCGCGAGATCTGGAACCCAACGCCCGCAGGTTGATTGCCGCATTGGGACTCGAATGGGAAGACGCCTGCTTGAACTTCCATGAGAGTAGCTCAGGGGTGGCGACGGCAAGCTCAGTACAGGTCAGGGAACCCGCACACACACGCTCTATTGGCCGGTGGCGTCGCTATGAAACCGAGCTTGCGCCGATGGTTGCTGAGCTCAATCGACTGGGGGTTCCCTTAGATTGAGGCGAGAGTATACTTGTCTATTACTTAACCGAGGCTCACGCCTCTTGCTTGGATGACGGACGAGTCCGCATCATAGACCGAACAGTAGAAACAAAAAAATCGAGTGACGTCTCAACGTTCGTCGCTCAGCGCCACCCGAGGAAATCACTATGTCAAAAGTCTTTGGCACCAAACCCAACGCCAAGCTCGTATTGCCGCTAGCAGTATCAGCAGCGCTTATCAGTACGGGACCGGCAGTCGCACAAACACTTGAAGAAGTGATCGTTGTAGCCACCAAACGTGAGCAGGGGGTTATGGATGTGCCTCTGGCAATCACCGCCCTGTCTGGTGACTTCATTGAGGATACCAACCTTAACGATGTAAAAGACCTGATTTCCTACACCCCAGGCGTTAGCGGTAACTCTCAAGACTCCTACATCGACGCCGTGAGTATTCGAGGCGTGCGCACTCAGGACTTCGGTGTCGGTGGCGATCCGTCATCGGCTTTTTTCAAAAACGATCTCTACGAGGGGCGAAACGGATCAGCCGTAACGAGCCTGTTCGATGTTGAGCGCGCTGAGATCTTGCGAGGCCCTCAAGGCTTCCTGTTTGGTCGTAATTCGATCGGCGGTGCTTTCAGTGTGCACACGCGCAAAGCTGAAATCGGCTCGAACGATGCGTTTATCGATTTCGACTTCGGACAGCGCGAGCACGCAGTATTCGAAGGTGCGGTAAATATTCCGATCAACGATAGTTTTGCGATGCGTTTGGCGGGCTACAGCTCACACGAGGAAGGGTTCGCCAAGAACGTCTTCTCGGGTCGCGACGTCATCGATCACAGCAAGAAGGCTGTGCGCTGGTCTACTCACTTTGAATCAGACGCCCTATCTATCGACACCGTCGTCGATTGGGAGGATCGCAAGCAATCAGGCTCCATGTATCGTGCCATCGATAGCGGTGATATTTGGGAGACACTCGACAACTATATTGTCGATGACACGACAGTTCGCGGTAATAGCCAACAAATTGACTCAGACCTCGAGGGCGGCGATGCCGACATTGGCGACCTGCTGACAATCGGCGTCTTCATTGACTACGATTTGGGCTTTGCAACGCTCACATCAAACACCGGTTACAAAGACCACGATTACTATTATTCAGAGGATTACGACGGTACGTCTTTGAATATTAATAACTTCCAGTTCGAGCAATCGGGCCAGTACTTCCAACAGGAATTGCGCCTGGTTAGTAATGATGAGGGCCCATTAAGCTGGTACACCGGTGTGTCTTATTACGACGAAGACCTCGACGCTGAGTTCACCGCTATTGGCTCAGAAGACTTGATGTGTCAGTACTACCTGAACTACTACGCCGAGTATTACGGCTATGAGTTTTACAGCGGATGTTCTGACTACTATACCGACTTCTATCCAAGTTCAGACGGTAACCTTGTGGAAACCGGCATGCTCAAGGGTAAATACTCAGGCTGGGCCGCTTATGTAAACTTGGACTACCAGGTTACAGATGAGCTTGTCGCCTCGGTCGGTGTTCGTTACACCAAAGACGACAAAGACTTTGGCATCTTGGTACCTGAACCCGAAAGCTACTTAGGTCCCTACTTCACCTACGGATTTGCAACCGCCGAGTACATCGAAGACTCGAAGTCTTGGAGTGATACAACGGCGCGCTTTGCCGTTACATGGACACCTAATGACGATGCCATGTTCTTTGCCAATTACACGCAAGGCTTTAAGTCTGGCGGGTTCGGAAGTTTCTGGATCGAAGACGCTAACGGAAACCCTCCTGCCTATGAGACAGGCATTACGCAGGGCGATGGCTACTTACCCGGCTCATTCCGACCCGAAGAGATGGACTCTTACGAGATCGGCTTCAAGACGAGCTATCTCGACGGTGCGGGTAATTTCGACCTCACAGCGTTTATGTATGACTACACCGACGCACAGGTCATTAGCTACGTAGACGTCGATTTTGACGACGATGGTGTCATTGATGCGTTCTCTGGACGCGTGCTTAACGTAGGTCAAACCGACGGCATGGGTGTCGAGGCTTCGACCACCGTAGCGGTGAACGACTACACAACGCTGTATTTATCGCTGGGCTACCTAAACACTGAAGCAACTGGCCTTGAGGACATTTGTAGCCTAGACGGACCCGGTGGCGAAGGCACCGGCTGTGAAGGAAGCCGCGTTTTCTGGGCGCCCAAACTGACCGGTGCCGGCAAGCTCGATGTCGACGTTCCGGTTAACGGCGGCACCATCGCATCGAGCTTCGAAGTGTCCTACGAAAGCGAACGCGGCGGAAGCTGGGAAGGCTATCGTGAAGGGATGATTGGCTCGTACGCCGTGGCAAACCTACGCGTTGGCTACGAGTCTGACAACAACTGGTACGTGCAGGCCTACGCCGAGAACTTGTTCAACGAGTTTACCTGGGACGGCTACAACGCCAATGGCGGTATCTTACCTTCCCACTTCTTTGGCCCAATGCGACCAAGAACGATCGGTATCCGGACAGGTATTAGCTGGGACTAAACACCGCTTTCACGCCTATGAATCGGCCAGCAATCCCTCGCGGTGCGCTGGCCGAGACGTTTCTGGGGACAGCCAAATAGCGATAAACATCGGCGCAAAGTCCGGATCCTCAACGGCCCCAAGCCAGTTGCCGTTGAAATAAAAACGACTTACACCTGACGCGTCGACATCAAAGGTGATGGTGTCGCCTTTACTCACGTCCGGCCATATCATCTCGAGGTACTTGACCCAGCTCGCCTGCCGCTTATCCGTAAAGCCCAAATGATTCCATTCCTTGGTGGTCTGGCTCGCCAGTACGCTACCCAAAATATTACGCGCGTAAGTGAGCTCATAGCGAAACGAGGTTTTGGGGTCCCGCCACTCACCTGTCTCGGTGAAGAGCACCGAGTCAAACACCTTGAAGACCATTACTCGAAGAGAAGATTTACCCACCTGCTTGAGCGGCGGAAGCGCATCATAGGCTATGAGCTGTGAAGAGGCAGAGGTAGCCGCATCCTCGGTTCCTGAGGTCACGTCTTTATCCGAGTCACTAGCCTGCACTGTCTGAGCCATAAAGACTGTCGCCACAACCAAAATGGCTAGAAGTCTTCGATAGATAGGGCCTTTTACACCGTCTGTCATACCGCCTGCTTTCGATACTGACTAAATCGCACCATGAGTGGCAGCATAATCATCCACAGCGGTACCAATAGGATCATCGTGTTCACCTCGCCGAGTGGAAGCGTTACTGCACCAAACTTTTGCCCTGCCAGATAGTTCATCGGCGCGATGGCACCCAGCACGACGGGGCGCCACCAGCTCTCTCCCAGAAACGCCATTGCTCGAGGCAGCGCCGTTGGAAACACGCACCACAAGCACACCATCCAAATCGGGAACAGCTGATCGCCAAAATGAAACACACCCAGCAGGGTCAGCGCAAAATCGACGCCTAAGCCGAGAGCCAAGCAGGGCAATACACGGCGTAACTCGAGCCGTAAGTCTGCCACTGCCCAGTAATGAAAGGCCATGAGGACAAACGTCAATAAAAGCCAATCGTCGCGACCGACCACACAGCTAAACCACGTCGTTTGAAACCAAACGGCATTAAACCAGGATTTTTCTACAATATTCATGCTGCTGATACGACAGACTCAGCACTTAAGATCTCGCCGTCTAACTAACACCGTAAAATTGTGCAGTCTTATCGAGGGCCGCTGCTAAACGGGAGACCAACGCATCTGCTTCATCGGTCGTCGTCACAAAAGGCGGCGACATGATCATTGCATCGCCCGTCTGGCGCACCATAAGGCCACTCTCAATCGCCCGATCGCGACAATACACCGCCGCCCCCGACTCTGGAGCAAGGCGCTCTCTTGAACCTTTGTCACGTACGAGCTCCACTGCAGCCACAAGCCCCTTGGAACGCACTTGGCCAACAATCGGATGATCAGCAAGACCTTGAAGCGCAGCAGTAAAGTGGGGGGCCAAGACCGACGTTGATTGCGCCAGAATGTCGGTGTTCTGCAGAACATCCATTGTCGCCAAACCCGCGGCACAAGACGCAGGATGGCCTGAATACGTCAGACCATGGGCAAACTCACCACCACTACCCAGTAGAACGTCAGCTACTTTATCGCTGACCAAGCAGCCACCGAGTGGCATATAGCCATTGGTGACGGCTTTGGCAAAGGTAATCAGGTCGGGCTTCGTATTGTAGGTTTGAAAACCAAATAAGTTACCGGTGCGCCCGAAGCCGCAAATGACCTCATCGGAAATGAACAGGATGTCACGCTCGTCGAGAATTTTTTGAACGGCAGGCCAGTAGGTATCTGGCGGGATAATGACACCACCCGCTCCCTGAATAGGCTCAGCGATGAACGCCGCCACGTTGCCCTCTCCGAGCTCATCGATTTTCTTTGCAAGCTCGTTGGCGGCCCACAGACCAAACTCATCCGAACTCATATCACCACCCAGTTCGAACCAGTGAGGCTGCTCAATGTGGCGAATGTAATCCAAGCCTTCGGTCTGTTCGTGCATTGCACTCATACCACCTAACGAGCCGGCGGCAATGGTACTTCCGTGGTACGCGTTTTTACGGCTGATGATTAGACGCTTCTCAGGCTTGCCGAGGAGCTGATAATACCGATGCACAAACTTGATCTGGGTATCGTTTGCCTCAGACCCTGAATTGGTGAAGAAAACCTTGTTGAAATGTGCAGGCGCCATGCTGGTGAGTCGGGAGGCCAACTCCACCGCAGGCTGGTTCGAACACTTAAAGAAATTGTTATAGAACGGCAACTCCATTAATTGATCGGCCACGGCTTGCTTAATGCCATCTTGGCTGTAGCCAAGGCTGCAACACCACAG
>CAJXZI010000003.1 GCA_913063005.1 uncultured Halieaceae bacterium
AAGGCGTCAACCGCCGCTAGCGCCTCATCTGATGCTATCTCACCGCGCCGTTCAAGGTCAGCGAGTCGGCTGAGTGCAGTTTCTAAACGCCCTCTCGCTACGCGCTGATTACTCGTCAAAATCGAAAGCCGGATTTTTAGCTCACGTAATGCCCGGTCACGAGCCGCATCAATATCATCAACAGTACTGTAGCGTAGGAGCAAAAACCGATCCCACTCGGCTAGTCGTGCACGCTCCGCTTCCGCGCTCCGCTGTAGCCGCTCGACCAGATCTTTGTCATTTAGCTCAGAGCTGCTCAGCTGACGTGGAACAACTTCGATGACCTCACCGAGAGGATTTAGAACCTCGTATCCCCGGCCAGCGAACTTGGCGGGTACATGCCAATCAACGACAGTGCCGCCTTCGTTGTTCTTATAGCGGTATAAGTTATCCGCATTAACGATCGAGCAGCTGAACAACGCCAAGACCAACGCCAGTCGCTTAAACACCATATTGCTCCCGGTACGCATTCATTTTCCGCAAACTAGCCTCAAGGCCCGCTTGAGATTCGAGCCACTCGATTATGTCATGCATGTTTATAACAGAAGTTACCGTCAAGCCAAGGGTAGCTTGAACTTCCTCTACAGCCGACTGCTCCCCCACACCACGCTCGCAACGATCAAGACCGATGACAACACCCACGGGATTCGCGCCGCATTCTCTGATGAGCTCAACAGAATGACGAATGGCCGTCCCTGCGGTAATGACATCATCAATGATTAGAATATCACCCTGCAAAGGGGCACCTAACAGAATCCCTCCCTCACCGTGTGTTTTCGGCTCTTTTCTATCAAAGGTGATCGCAAGATCTTTTCCGTAATCTCGTTGCAGCGCAATACCCGCCGCTGTTGCCAGTGGAATGCCTTTATAGGCGGGGCCAAAGAGACCATCTAGATGTTCCAGCATCGGCTGCGCTGCTTTAGCGTAACAAGCGCCCAACGTTGCCATCGCCTCACCGCTCGAAAAAACGCCAGCATTAAAAAAGTACGGACTTACGCGACCAGATTTCAACGTAAACTCACCAAACTTTAGCGCCCCAAAACGGATAGCTAGCTCGATAAACTGATGTTTGCTTTCTGATTCCTGCATCAAAAGGCTCCAATGAAACGCCAAAATAAAATGGTAAAGATTTAACCAAGCGATGTCTTGGCGTTTTAAGTCACAAACCAACTGGCGTAGTATACCTGCGATGCTATTTGGGAAACAGAAATGAAGGTGTTGTCACTGGTGGTAGATGGCCTTGAGCGCGCTCGCGAAGATGGGCTCGTGCCATGGGTATTTCAGCAAGGTGCTGACATCATCTGCTTACAAGATACGCGTTGCTCCGAATATTCACTTACCTCGAACGATTTTTTCCCGAGCGACTATCACGCGTATTTTGCTGATAACTACGATAACCACCGAATCAATGGCGTCGCTATCTATTGTCGAGAAATGCCAAAGGCCATCATGTTTGGCTTAGGATTCATGGATTACGACCCTCTGGGTCTGTATATCCAAGCAGATTACGCCGAATGCAGCGTTGGTAGTATTTTGGTGCCGTCATCAAGGTCAGAAAATGCCACTCAAAAGATGCATTTCCTCAATCAGCTCAGTGGCCATCTACAGAAAGTACGCAATAAAAAGCGTGAATTCATCCTCTGTGGTGGATGGGAGCTTGCGTGGCAACCTAGAGACGCCGAAGAGTCGGGTAACCGACTTGATATCACCGGGTTCAGCATTGAAGAACGAGACTGGCTAGGTTCACTCTACCGGGCTGGCTACACGGATGCCTTCCGGCAAGTCGACCACGAAGAAGACGATTTCACATGGTGGCCTGAGGGTGACGACAAGCCTGGCCTGCGAACTGACACCCATATCATTTCCGATGGGCTTGCCGAGAGGGTTACAGCGGCTTACGTCGAGAGCGAAGAGGCTTTTTCCAGCCACGCGCCCGTAATTATCGACTACGACATCACCCTATGATGTAGCCAGTACCGCTAGTTGTGCCGCATTAAGCTCGGCGCCTGCCGCTTCTGCAAGATCTAACAATGCGTTCAATTCGCTTCGGCTAAAAACCTGCTCTTCGGCTGTTCCCTGTACTTCAATGAGACCACCATCAGCCAACATAACAATATTCATATCGCTGTCCGCGGTTGAGTCTTCAGGATAATCCAGATCCAAAATCGGCGTGCCTCGCCACATCCCTACGGATACTGCGCAAACCATGCTTCTCAGAGGGTCATTTTTTAACTCTCCAGAACGCTGCAAAGCATTGAGCGCAGAAACGACCGCAACACTCGCTCCTGTAATGGCTGTGGTTCGGGTACCGCCGTCAGCTTGAAGCACATCACAATCAATGGTGATCGTTCGTTCGCCGAGCTTTTTTAAATCAATGCTTGCACGCAGCGATCGACCAATGAGCCGTTGGATTTCGACAGTGCGCCCACTCTGCTTGCCCCGCACGGCCTCCCTATCGACTCGGGAGTTCGTAGAACCGGGCAGCATGCCATATTCGGCGGTTAACCAACCCTGGCCTTTGCCGCGTAAGAACCCGGGCACCCCCTCACTTACAGAGGCGGTGCACAACACGCGCGTCTCACCAAAAGATGCAAGAACACTTCCCGCTGCCTGCTTGGTAAATCCCAGCTCAAACGAAACTTCACGCATTTGATCTGGTCGTCGTCCACTCGGTCTCTCACATGAAGTTGATGTCATTTCTCGCCTTTTTGTTGAGGGGTCTGTCGCAATAGATGTGCCTGAACAGTCTACTTGATAGACTAACCACTTTGTTAAACGTCGGAGTATTCCATGGCACAAAGCATGACAGGCTTTGCCAACCAAACCACGACCTTGGGCGAGTGGAAGCTGTCATTTGAGTGCAAATCTGTCAACAGTCGCTTCCTCGATGTAACGCTTAAACTGCCCGAAGCGCTCAAAGCAACAGAACCGCAGATCAGACAGGTGATTACCAACACCTTGTCCAGAGGCAAAGTAGAGCTGGCGATTCGCCTCGAGCGTGATGACAGCACACCTGAATCGCGAGTCAACACGGCACAGCTTTTAGAGCTTGAAAAGGCGCTAGAAACTATCCGAAACACCTTGCCCAATGTAAACGCGCCATCAGCGCTCGACATTCTGCAGATGCCGGGCGTTTGGGTGAGCGAGCAAACAGATACCGAAAGTCTTATTGCCAGCTGTTTGGACTGCGTACCCGACTTGTTACAGGCGTTAATTAAGCACCGGAAATCCGAAGGTGAGCGCCTCGAAGCTATGCTCAAGGAGCGATGCGTCGGAATCTCGACTCTTGTCGCCTCCTATCGTGAGGAACTACCGAAGCTCAATAGCGCGCACCAGACAAAACTTCGCGAGCGAATCGCTGCTCTTGACGTTGACCATGACGAGAAGCGACTCGAGGAAGAGCTAGCCTATCTTGCTAATAAATCTGATGTAGCTGAGGAGCTTGATCGGCTTGAGGCACACATCGAGGCCATTTATGAGGCACTTCAAAGCGATGAGCCCTGTGGTCGACGACTCGATTTTCTCATGCAGGAGCTAAATCGTGAGGCAAATACACTGGGATCCAAAACAACCTCACTTACCACTACGACTACCGCAGTAGAGCTAAAAGTGCTCATAGAACAAATGCGCGAGCAGGTACAAAACCTTGAATGACAGAGAAGACGTAAGTGGCCAACTCTATGTCGTCTCTGCGCCAAGTGGAGCCGGGAAGACATCGCTCGTCAAAGCACTGGTAGAGGCCAACGAGCAACTGGCGGTTTCGGTTTCTCACACAACACGGGCCAAACGTCCGGGAGAAGTCGACGGCATTAACTACCACTTTGTTTCGATAGCCGAATTTGGTGCGGTGAGAGAACAAGGTGGATTCTTCGAGTGGGCACAGGTATTCGACAATTTTTATGGCACCAGCAAGCAGGGCGTGCTCGAGCAACTTAATCAAGGCATAGATGTCATTCTAGAAATAGACTGGCAAGGTGCCGCTCAGGTGAAACAACAAATGCCTGATGCTGTCGCAATTTTCATTCTGCCACCCTCTACTGCCGCATTGCGAGAACGCCTAACAGGCCGTGGGCAGGACGACTCGAACGTGATCGAAAGGCGAATGCAGTCTGCGCGAGATGAGATCTCACACTTTGGTGAAGCTGACTATGTTGTCTTAAACGACCGGTTTGAAACTGCGCTGAACGACCTGCAAGCCATCATAAAAAGTCAGCGACTATCTCAGCGCCACCAATCGATACGGCTGACCTCAGTCATTAATGATTTACTGGGATAATGATGGAAGACCAAGTGTCGACAACGACTGCATGCAACCGATATACTGCGCGCCCATTTCGTTTCAGGAAAACCGCATGGCACGCGTAACTGTTGAAGATTGCCTCGACAACGTCGATAACCGATTTGAACTCGTATTGTTGGCGGCTAAGCGCGCGCGTCAACTGAGCACAGGCGGCAAAGATGCGCTCGTGGAAGTCGAGTCAGACAAAGCAACGGTACTAGCGCTTCGCGAAATTGCCGAGGGTTTGATCACACCCGACATCATGGCTCGCGAGCACGAGCTCGAGGCAGAAGAGGAATTCGCTGCTAGCTTCGAGACTCCTGTACTCTAACCCGTACTCCAAGTAGCCCAGCCAAAGCTGAAACGCTAGGTCCCGTGTCAACGCCGCTACAAGCATTAGGAGCCTCTCTCACTGACGTCTCTCGTCGGTTGCGGCTCCAAACAACCTCCCGGCCTCAACTCCTTCCAACGCACAATCAACGACAGTCCCTGACTGGCTTCGAAGACGAGCTGAATACCTACTTGCCTCCCGCACAGGTAAGCCTGATAAAGCGCGCTTACTACTACGCTGAGCAAGCACATTATGGTCAGGCGCGCCGTACAGGTGAGCCCTATGTAACCCATCCTTTAGCCGTAGCCACCGTGCTGGCGCGGATGCATATGGACCACGAAAGTATCATGGCGGCGCTACTGCACGATGTCATCGAAGATACAGGGGTTTCTAAAGAAGACATACGCACACAGTTTGGCGAGGAGGTTGCCGATCTTGTCGATGGTGTGAGCAAGCTCACCCATGTGGAATTTGATAGCGCGGAAATCAAGCAAGCCGAGAATTTCCAAAAAATGGCGTTGGCCATGGCGCGTGATATTCGCGTAATTCTCGTAAAACTCGCTGATCGACTGCACAACATGAGGACTTTGGGTGCTCTCAAACCCGAGGCCAAAAAACGCATTGCCAACGAAACACTCGATATTTACGCACCGATAGCAACTCGACTCGGTATGAACGAAGTGCGCATGGAGTTTGAAGATCTTGGCCTGCGAACGCTTTATCCGATGCGAGCGCGACGAATCGAGGCAGCACGTGAAGCTGCGCGTGGCCGTCGTAAACAGCTAATAGAAGATATTACAGAGCAGCTTGAGCAGGCACTCGCGCGCGACAATATTGAAGGCCATGTGGTTGGACGCGAGAAACACCTCTATAGCATTTATTCGAAAATGCGGGAAAAGCGTAAGTCCTTCTCTGACATCATGGATATTTTCGCCTTTCGCGTCATTGTTGACGATGTGGATGCGTGTTACCGGACACTCGGAGTCGTGCACTCATTGTACAAACCCGTGCCAGGCGAATTTAAAGATTACATCGCTATCCCTAAGGCAAATGGCTATCAATCACTCCATACCGTTCTTCGAGGAATGCACGGTGTGCCTATTGAAATCCAGATCCGCACGCGCGACATGGAAGATATGGCCAACAACGGTATTGCAGCTCACTGGCTGTACAAGAGCAATCAGGACACTGCCAATATTCCACAGATGCGGGCTCGTGAATGGGTTAAAGGTCTGCTCGAGATGCAGCAAACCGCCGGTAACTCGCTCGAATTTATTGAGAGCGTCAAAGTCGACTTGTTCCCAGATGAGGTCTATGTCTTTACCCCTCGCGGCAAAATTATGGAGCTCCCTAAGGGCGCCTGTGCAGTTGATTTCGCTTACGCGGTGCACACTGATGTGGGTAATCGATGCGTCGCCTGCCGGATCAACAACCAATTGGCACCGTTATCAGAGCCGCTTGAAAGTGGCGTTAGCGTAGAAATCGTCACATCGCCAGCGGGAAGGCCAACCCCCTCATGGCTGAACTTCGTCGTTACCGCCCGCGCGCGATCTCAAATACGACATTTCCTAAAGCAACAACAGCACGAAGACTCGGTTGCGCTGGGGCAGAAGTTATTAACCAAAGCAATCGCCGCTCTATCGCCCGATGATGTTATCGATGGCACTATTATCAAAACGCGCGTTGAAGAACATTACCCAGCATCAAACTACGAGACCATTCTGACTGATTTGGCGCTGGGTAATCAGCTACCGCAAGTGGTGGCCGCAACCTTACTAGGACAATCAGGCGCATCCTTAGAAAACGATCAGAGTGCGATGGAGATCAAGGGTACTGAGGGTTATGTGCTTGTCTATGCAAAGTGCTGCTGTCCGCTGCCTGGCGATCCCATCGAGGGTTTCCTCAGCCCAGACCGCGGATTGGTTGTGCACCGGGAGACCTGTCGCAACCTCGATGATTTACGCGAGCAGCCCGAGCGCCTAATGCCGTTACGATGGGACGACCAGATCGAAGGGGCTTACCCTGTTGCTTTGAGAATTGAAATGGCGAATCAGCGCGGCATGATCGCCACCTTAGCGACGAAGCTCAGCGCGATTGGCCTCAACATTGAACGAATTTCTACCCAAGACGAATCGGTTCACTTCTCAAATATCATCATCGAACTGCAGCTCAACAGCCGAGTCCACCTGGCTCGCGTCATGAAGCGCATCCGCGTGATGGAAGGTGTCCGCAAAGTCGTTCGTTGCAGTCGGCGCTAATCAGTCCATAGCTTGAACACCACAGGTAAAACCATGAACAATCGCGCAGTTATCAGCACAGCAGCCGCTCCATCAGCCATTGGCCCTTACTCTCAAGCCGTAAAGGTCGGCAACACAGTCTGGATCTCCGGCCAAATCCCGCTTCACCCTGAGACAATGGAAATTGTCGCTGGCGGTATTGAGGCAGAAACGCGTCAGGTCTTCGCAAACTTGCAGGCGATTGCAGAGGCCGCTGGTGGGAGCCTAGATAACTCGGTAAAAATCAATATTTCACTCACCGACTTGGCTAACTTCCAAGTCGTCAACGGTGTGATGGCCGAAGTATTCAATGAACCCTACCCAGCACGGGCCTGTGTACAGGTTGCGGCGCTTCCAAAAGGTGTGCAGGTCGAGATCGAGGCCATCCTCGCAATTTGATCACGCCTTTTTTTATAGAAAGAGTCGCTTAAGTGTAAACAGCCGAGTGCCACGCTATGTGGCTGCCTGGCTCAAAGCTTCCTTGTAACCCTCACGGAAGCTCGGGTAGCGAAGTGAGAAACCCATTGCTTGCAGCTTGGCGTTACTCACTCGTCGATTTGCGCGTGGCTGGTTATCTCGCAGCCCCGAGGGCTCACGACCAAGCTCTTTAAAACACCAGGCTTCCAGCTCCCGTGTTGTCACCGGAGAGTTATCGTTGAGATTGAGCGTCGCTGGCAGCTTCTCTCCGCGAAGATCGCGTTTAATCATTTCAACAAGCAGGCTTGCTGCATCGTCTCTATGAATTCGATTGGTAAAGCCACTACCGACGCGAGATGAGAAGCCCTCGAGGATGGGTCGCAACATAATTGGATTCGCGCCGTCGTAAAGACCACTTGGCCGCACTACTGTGGTGGTTGCGTGGCGCCTAAAACAAGCCTCACCCGCAAGCAGCGCATCAACAAAGGGGTCTCCTGCCGCCAACAGTGAGTCCTCGTTTACCCAGCCGCCAGATCGCTCGGCGTACACGCGTGTCGACGATACGTAAATGGCCCGTCGGGTCTCACTCAGCAAACCCGAGTCAGCAATATTTTGTGCCGCCTTAGCATAGCCCTGCTGATAACCCGCGATATCACGACTCGCGGGCACCGGCGTAAAGATCAGGTAATCAGGCTTAATTTCTGCGGCTTTAACCAAGCCCTCGAGCGATCCATAGTCGCCATAAACCCGCTGGCTCAATGCGTCGGGCAAGGTCTGAGGATTACGCGAGACACCAACCACGTCTGCAACGGTGGAGAGAGACGACAAGGCGCGAGAGGCAAGGTCGCCAAAACCTATAAACATTACCGTTGGAGTCTTCACCTGTGTACCTTCGTCCCGCTATTATCAGTAGGCAAGGTAACCGAAGCTCACTGTGTCAAACAATATTCTTCAACTGCCACTCCGACAATTTAAAGGCGTTGGCCCAAAGGTTTTCAGCAAGCTTGAGTCCATGGGGCTGAAGACGGTTGAGGATTTGTTGTTTCACTTTCCGCTCAGGTACCAAGACAAAACGCGGCTCACTAGCATAGGCGAGCTGCAAGAAGGAATCGATGCGGTAGTCCGGGGCACGATCAGAGCCTCCGGCATTGCCAAAGGCAGAAGACCTACGCTGATTGCCAAAGTTGACGATGGCACTGGCTTGTTGACCTTACGTTTCTTTCACTTCCGCAGGGCGCAAGCATTACAACTCAAGGTCGGTGACACTATCACGCTCTTCGGGCAACCGCGCCTCGTTGGAGGCGGCCCCGAGTTTGCGCATCCTGAATATATCGTGGGCGACCGAGAAGCACAGCTAGAGGAAGCGCTAACGCCGGTCTATCCTGTTACCGAGGGAATGGGTCAGTCCACCATGCGCAACTTAACGCGACAAGCCCTCATCTATTTGACCCAGAATCCACCCGAAGACCTTCTTACAGACCTTCCTGGTAACAGCCCGTCGATTGCGGATTCGATCAAGTTCCTGCATCGACCGCCCCCCAAGGCTAATATTGCAGCGATTGTTGCGGGCGAGCACCCAGCACAACTGCGCTTAGCGCTGGAAGAGCTCGTTGCACATCAAATATCGCTACTATCGCGGCGTGCGCGAACACAACAAAAAAAAGCTATCTCAGTAGCGTCACAGGGTAAGCTGGCTGCTGCTATTGGTGATGGGCTTCCCTTTAAACTAACAGCGGCGCAAACAAGAGTCTGCTCAGAAATCTTGGCGGATCTGCGAAAATCCACCCCGATGCTTCGGCTTTTGCAAGGTGATGTTGGGTCCGGCAAAACGCTTGTCGCTGCTATGACCGCCGCGCATATGGTCGAAGCAGGACATCAAGTCGCTTTGATGGCGCCGACAGAGCTTCTCTCCGAACAGCACTTTTCAGGCTTCCAGAAATGGTTTG
Organism: uncultured Halieaceae bacterium; assembly: GCA_913063005.1. GTDB lineage: Bacteria > Pseudomonadota > Gammaproteobacteria > Pseudomonadales > Halieaceae > Luminiphilus. The sequence continues at coordinate 9,289 of CAJXZI010000003.1, forward strand.
AGCCTATGGGAGTTAAGGTTCTGTGGCTCACAGGTCAGGTAAAAGGTAAGGCGCGCAAAACAGCCCTTGAAAGTATCGAGGCGGGCGAGGTTGATATCGTTATCGGCACACACGCCTTGTTTCAGGATACGGTCGTATTTAAATCTCTGGGGCTTGTACTGGTCGACGAGCAACACCGTTTTGGCGTCAACCAACGACTCTCCCTTACGCAACGAGGATTGAACGAGGTTACTCCACATCAGCTCACGATGACCGCCACACCCATCCCCAGAACACTCTCCATGGTGGCGTATGCCGATTTGGACTGCTCAACAATCGACGAGCTACCTCCGGGTCGGAAGCCCATAACAACAGTACTAATCGATAACGAACGGCGACAAAGTGTTATCGAGCGCGTGGGAAATGCCTGCCAACAAGGCCGGCAAGCCTACTGGGTGTGCGCACTGATTGAAGAGAGCGAGGCGCTTGATGCGAACGCAGCAGAAGTCACAGCGGCGCAATTAACCGACGCGCTTCCCAATCTTCGCATTGGGCTTCTACATGGCCGCGTTTCCAGTCAGGAGAAGGCGGAGATAATGGCGGCTTTTGCTCATGGCAATTTAGACATCTTAGTGGCAACAACGGTCATCGAAGTTGGCGTCGACGTTCCCAACGCCAGTCTGATGATTATTGAGAATGCAGAGCGATTCGGGCTGGCCCAGCTTCACCAACTGCGAGGTCGGGTAGGGCGCGGCGCCGTTGAGAGCCACTGCTTGCTGATGTACCAATCACCACTCAGTCAAACCGCTCGCGAAAGACTCTCAGTCATGCGCGAGTCTCAAGATGGCTTTGTATTGGCAGAGAAAGACCTCGAGATCAGAGGGCCGGGGGAGGTGTTGGGCACGCGCCAAACAGGCGTTTCCTCGTTCCGCGTTGCGCAATTGCCAGAGCACGATCATTTACTGGAGGACGCGCAGTCGATAGCGTCCAACCTAGTCAGCACAGATACAGCTCGCGCAGAAAAGATAGAGCAGCGCTGGACTCGCAGCCTCGAGGCTTTTGCACATGTTTAATGGTACTAGTGGATCTTAATCACGGCTTACAGCTTCTTGCAGTCGCGTTTTACAGCTACCATTCGCAGCTATGAGGATAGGCTTTAAATCATGACTGCGCTCCCATCACGAAAGATCGCTGCGTTATTACGCGTTATGCGCTTTGATAAGCCAATCGGTACTTATTTGCTATTAGCGCCAGCGCTTTGGGGCCTGATCATTGCCTCATCAGGCGTACCCACTCTGTTCCTGTTAATCACGTTTTTTGTGGGTGCTTTTGTCATGCGTTCAGCGGGCTGCACAACCAACGACCTAACCGACAGAAACCTAGACGGATTCGTTGAAAGGACGCGAGACCGGCCATTGGTGACCGGTGAAATATCCGTTTTTGAGGCGATGAGTTTGCTAGTTTTTCTGCTGGCTATCGCACTCTGGTTAGTCATCCAGACAAATTGGCTAACCGTTCAGCTCTCGATAGTGGGAGCCCTTCTTACAATCATTTATCCCTTTATGAAGCGCATTACCCACCTACCACAAGTGGTGCTGGGTGCTGCATTTTCCTGGAGCATCCCGATGGCCTTTGCTGCAGCACAGAACGAACTGCCCCAAGGCCTTTGGTGGTTATTCGCCGCGAACCTGTTGTGGGTAGTCGTCTATGACACGCAGTACGCGATGGTAGATCGTGAGGATGACCTGGAGGTCGGCATTAAATCTACCGCCATCTTGTTTGGTGAGGCAGACACACGAATTATTTTATTGTTACAAATTTTGTGCTTGATTTGCTTCGTAGCAACAGGCCTAAGCTTTGATCTCGGGCCCGTTTATTACGTCGCTATTGCTATGGTTGCAGGTCTATTTCTGCGTCACCAACAGCTAATCAGCAACCGTTCGCGCGAAAAATGTTTCCAAGCGTTTAACGAGAGCAAATGGATTGGCCTCATTGTGGCGGCGGGTTTGCTGGGACATTTTGCGGTCTACCCCGTATAAGCAATGATGCAAACAAAGCGGTAGTCACGTGGAACTTCAAATATTTCCAAATGTAAAAGACCTCCCCTCGGATCAGTGGGAGCAGGCATTTTCATCGGGCTACCCATTTCTAAAACAGCGGTTTTTGGGGGGCTTGGAATCGTCTGGTAGCACCGGCGGCAACTCTGGCTGGCAAAACTGCCACCTGATCATGAGCGAAGGTAATGCACCACTGGCCATGGCGCCAGGATTCCTAAAAAGCCACAGTTACGGCGAATATGTGTTTGACTGGTCATGGGCAGATGCTTGGCATCGAAGTGGCCTCGAGTACTATCCCAAGCTCGTGACCGCCATTCCCTTCACGCCGGCAACCGGCCCTCGCATTTGGACCAACGAGAACGCTAAGCATGCGCTGCCCAGCTTTGTTGGCGCGGTTACCCGCTGGTGCGAGTCAGAGAAAATCTCTAGCTGGCACATCTTGTTCCCCGAGGAAACAGCGTCACGAGAGTTGGCTGATCTGGGCTTAGTACAGCGGATGACCACCCAGTTTCATTGGTTTAACCGCGGTTACTCCTGCTTCGATGACTTTTTGAGTGAATTTAATAGCCGAAAGCGCAAAGCACTTAAGAAGGAGCGCACTGCGATGGCGGCTCAGAACCTCAGGTTATTTACCAAAACGGGGTCTGAAATATCCGAGCATGACTGGGCCTTCTTTTACTATTGCTATCAAACAACCTATTTGAAACGCAGTGGTCACGAGGGCTACCTAACGGGTGATTTCTTTACCGAAGTCTGTCCGTCAATGGGTGAAGATACCGTTATGGTTATTGCACATGAAGGCGAGAACCCCGTCGCAGCAGCGCTCTATTTTGTTGATGAAAAAACGCTTTATGGGCGTTACTGGGGTTGTTTAAAAGAGTTTGACTTCTTGCACTTTGAAGCCTGCTACTACCGCGGCATCGAATACTGCATAGAGAAGGGGCTGTCGCGTTTTGATCCCGGCGCGCAGGGCGAGCACAAAATTCAGCGCGGCTTTGAGCCGACGCTGACGTACTCAAACCACTGGATCGGCGAGCCGAGACTTAAAGACGCGGTAGCAGACTTTTGCCGGCGCGACTGTGACCACGTCAGACGTTATCGCGATGAGGCAGCAACACTGCTGCCCTTTAAACAGCAGGGCTCTTAAGCCGGCGCCTCATCACGCAAGAAGACCCATTGATCCCCCTTGGACTCAGCTTCGCTGTAGTAATAACCCGCCTCGGCGAAGGACTTTAGGGCTTCGGGTTCTGTTATGCGGTTATCAATGATGTACCTTGCCATGATGCCTCGCGCCTTCTTGGCAAAGAACGAAATCATTTTGTACTGACCGTTTTTAAAGTCCTTAAACTGCGGCGTGATGACATCGGCGTTCAGCAGTTTAGGCTTAACTGCTTTGAAATACTCATTAGACGCAAGGTTGATCAAGATGTCTGTGCTCGCGCTGGCTAAATCATCATTCAATGTGTCGGTTAACTGCTCACCCCAAAACTCATAGAGGTTTTTACCTCGCTGGTTCGCAAACTTCAGTCCCATTTCGAGACGATAAGGTTGCATCAGGTCGAGCGGACGGAGTAGACCGTACAGCCCCGAGAGAATACGAAGGCGATCTTGCGCAAAAATGAGATCTTCTTCAGACAGTGTCTCTGCCTGCAAACCCGTGTAAACATCGCCCTTAAACGCAAGGACCGCCTGCTTAGCGTTATCTGACGTAGACTCGACTTGCCAGTTCATGAACCGCTCGTGATTCAAGTGAGCGATCTGTTCGCTTACGCCCATCAAGCTACGAATGTCATCGGGGTTGAGGCCTCTTGCATCCTCAACAAGGAGCGCCGACTGGTCCATAAACCTGGGCACAGTGGATGATTGAGTGATGGGCGCCGTATCGTAATCGAGCGTTTTTGCGGGTGACAGGACAGTAAGCACGGTGATTCTCTCTGCAATTGCTGTTCACTCGATGATAACCTTCAACGTCGTCTTGAGAAACGGGTTAACACAGTGAACTACTGGGCAACTTTTGCGCAGACCATCAACCACACCAATCGGACAATTGGCAGTGGTGTTGCGGTCGCGAGTATTGCAATGGCACTGGTCACCACGGGAGTCGTTATTCTCCGCTATGGCTTTGAACAAGGAGCCATTGCCGCTCAAGAATCTGTGCTTTACTTACACGGCACCCTATTTATGTTGGGCGCAGCGCCCACCTTGCTTGCAGATAAGCACGTGCGCGTTGACGTCTTCTATCGCAACTTCAGTCCTCGCCAGCAAACCTGGGTAAATACACTTGGCCACGCCTTATTCACAACACCGATATGCCTGCTCATCATCTTTGGCTCTTGGAACTATGTTGCTGAGAGTTGGTCAATCATGGAGTCCTCACCCGAGCCCGGTGGCATTCCAGCGGTCTTCCTACTAAAGACGCTTATCCCCGCCATGGCAGCACTTCTTTTACTTCAGGCGATAAGCGCCATCATCAGTGGCCTGATTGAGTTGAGCGAGGTGCCCGCCAATGATTGAAGGTGAGTTAGCACTTGCTCTCTTTGCAAGCGTTTGTATTCTTCTACTTTTTGGTTTTCCAGTTGCGCTCACCCTCGGTGGCACGGCGTTGTTGTTCGCCGCATTTGGCGTCATTGCGGGCCACTTTGATGCCAGCTTTGTAGCCGCTTTATCCGGCCGAATCTTTGGCACCATAACGAATGAAACGCTAGTAGCCGTCCCCTTATTTATTCTGATGGGCGTCACACTCGAACGCGCGAAAATTGCTGAAGAATTACTCACAGCAATGGCGAATGCATTGGGTAACCGGACCGGCGGATTAGGCATGGCGGTCATCATCGTCGGCGCGCTCTTGGCGGCTAGCACTGGCATCGTAGGCGCGACCGTCGTCACCATGGGTGTGCTCGCACTGCCTTCCATGTTGCGTGCCGGATACGACCCCAAGCTAGCAACCGGATTGATTTGTGCAACAGGAACGCTCGGACAGATCATCCCACCATCGATCGCACTTGTACTGCTCGGCGACATTATGTCGACCGCCTACCAACAGGCGCAGCTTCAGAGCGGGATAATCAACACGCAAACTGTCTCGGTTGGAGATCTCTTTGTCGGCTCCCTCCTACCCGGCGTCGTACTGGTAGGCCTCTATCTAAGCTATTTGCTCTTCATCGGCTGGCGTAATCCAACAAGCTGCCCTCCACCAAAGGACGAAACAGGAACTGCGGACACCAAGGTCTTAGGCGCAATTGTTCCGCCACTCGCCCTGATAACCGTTGTGCTTGGGTCAATTATCTTGGGCGCAGCGACACCGACCGAGGCCGCAGGTGTTGGTGCTGTAGGCGCGATGATCCTGGCGGCTTACAAGTCCGCGCTCAGTACCACAGTCATGAAAGAGATTGCTCGCTCCACTATGGAGACCACCAGTATGGTCTTCCTGATTTTGATCGGCGCTGCACTGTTTTCGCTGGTGTTTAGAGGCTTCGGCGGTGACGAGATGATCGAGGCATTCTTCGAAAGCCTGGGTGGTGGACCCCACCTTGCATTACTCATCGTGATGTTAGTCATGTTCTTGCTCGGCTTTATTTTAGATTTCATTGAAATCACGTTTGTCGTGGTTCCAATTGTTGCTCCCATTTTGCTGTCGATGGGGTTTGATCCTATTTGGCTGGGCGTGATGATCGCTGTGAATCTACAGACATCCTTCCTGACACCGCCCTTTGGCTTTGCGCTCTTTTATTTGCGCGGTGTTGCCGATGAGTCAGTGGCAACGAGTGACATATACCGTGGCGTAATCCCGTTCGTGCTGATCCAGCTCGCGTTACTAGCCGCGCTCTGGCTTCTCCCAGATATCGTCACCTGGCTACCAAGTACGATGGGGCGCTGATCTAAGACGTTGAATCAGCTGTAAATGTGACATGAGAGATAACGACACGAACCCCATTTTTCGGAGAGACTAATGAATCGCATTGATGAAAACCCAAGGCCTCAGGGTGAACTCGCGCTTCAAACCGTTGCTATGCCCGCAGATACAAATGCCAACGGGGACATCTTTGGCGGCTGGTTGCTTTCTCAAATGGACATTGCCGGCGGTGTTGCAGCAGCAGAAGTCGCGCGGGGTCGCGTTGCAACAGTGGCAGTGCAAGGCATGTCGTTTCTGACCCCGGTTCATGTCGGTGCTGTCGTCAGCTGTTACTGCGATATCTTAGATATCGGGCGGAGCTCCGTGCGTGTGCTGATCGAAGTGTGGATCAACTCACAGCACGACGGGGAGCCCATCAAAGTGACCGAAGGTGAATTTATTTACGTCGCTATTGATAACGCAAAGCGGACCCGAACTATTGGTCAGTAAACGTGATGGGCGGTAGCACGCGGTCTCTTGCGTTCAAGTAAGCGCGCTCTGAGATTTCGTGGTACGTGCGCACTCCGTCGAGAAAATCTTCGTAGGACGCGGAAATCTTCGCCGCCATTGGGTCGCCTTCTTTAAGCTTATCGAGAGCAATCACTGCATTACTGTGCAAGATATCCATGACATCGTCGGGCAGCGGGCGAAGTTTTGTTTCGTATTCATCGAGCAGGGCAGTCAGGGATGAATTGTTCCTCGCGGTGAATTCATCCAGCATGTCCTGATTCGTCGCTCTGGCGGCGCCCTCAACGATGGCCTGTAAATCCATAGGTAAACGATCGAAGGCTTCTTGGTTTACAGTGAATTCGAGCATAGCACCGGGCTCATGCCAGCCGGGATAATAGTAGTACTCAGCAACTTCCATGAGACCTAAGGTGCGATCGTTATAGGGCCCAACCCATTCGACAGCATCAATAACACCCGTCTGCATTGAGGTGTAGATTTCACCCCCTGCCAGGCGCACCGAGGTGCCGCCAGACGCTGTAAAGACCTCGCCAGCAAGACCTGGAATACGCATTTTTAGACCTTTGAGGTCTTCGGCCGACTTGAGCTCTCGGTTAAACCAACCCGCCATCTGCACACCGGTAGACCCACCCGCAAACGGGCGCACACCAAAAGGCGCATAGAGCTCACGCCAAAGCTCGAGGCCGCCGCCATAATGTAGCCAGCCATTCATCTCCTGCGCAGTCATGCCAAAGGGAACGGCGGTATAGAACACCGACGATGGGATTTTCCCTTTCCAGTAATAAGAAGCGCCGTGTCCCATTTCAGCAACCCCCTGCGAGACCGCATCAAAGACTTCAAAAGGAGGCACAACCTCGCCAGCACCGTAAACACGAATACTTAGTCGACCATTACTCATTTCCTCGACGCGACGCGCAAAGTTCTCAGGTGCCGAACCCAAACCCGGCAAACCTTTGGGCCAGGTTGTCACTAACTTCCATTTAATCTGCTCCGCGCTCACTGCGGGTGAGCCATCTACTGCCACGGGATCTTTTTGTTGAGAATCAAGCGCCCACAGGCCCAAGGTGCCCACCCACAGAAGTAATAGACCGACGACGGCTATCGGTAAAACAGTTCTCTCTTTCATGAGCGCCTCACAGTGGTTGCAGATTCGCGTATTGCAGAACCAGCCATTTACTTCCCTCGGCGAAGTTTACCTCGATGCGCGCATTCGCACCGCGGCCTTCTATGTTCAGAACCATACCCTCACCAAACATAGGATGAAGAACATGCTGCCCCAAACGTAATCCTGAATCATTTGAACTCGCAACAGGTTGTTGGAGCCTGTCGACTAGAGGGCGCGTCAAACCGCCGTGGAGTCGGACCTCTTCAATTAAATCAGCCGGTATTTCTCTGACAAACCGAGAGGGCGTGTTGTAGGTCTCACTGCCGTGTAAACGTCGACTCTCAGCATACGTAATGAGTAGCTTTTGTTGCGCTCGTGTAATTCCAACATAAGCAAGCCGACGTTCTTCCTCAAGACGCCCAGGCTCTTCGACCGACATCCGGTGGGGGAAAAGGTTCTCTTCAAGCCCAGCGAGAATGACCAGTGGGAACTCAAGACCTTTTGCGGAGTGCAGTGTCATCATTTGCACGCTGTCTTCGTAGGGATCAGCTTGACTGTCGCCGGCGTCGAGGGCCGCACTATCCAAAAATTGCTGTACGGGAGAGAGCGTATCGTCCTCGGCCCTGAATGTTTTTGCAGCAGAAACCAGTTCCTCGAGGTTCTCAACACGCGCCTGACCGCGCTCGCCTTTCTCGGCTTTATGGAACTCAATAAGACCTGTTCGATGAATAATATGCTCAACCATTTCCTCGAGTGGAAGCTCCACCGTTTCACTGTCGAGCTCATTTATCAGTGCAGCGAAACCAGCCAGAGACGAGCGCGCTCTGGCAGCAAGCAAGCCTCGCTCTTGTACCAAGCCGATGGCCTGCCACATTGAAATACTATGCTCTCGCGCCACCGACCGAAGCTCGTCGATCGTTTTACTGCCAATACCACGCGTGGGTGTATTGATTACACGCTCGAGTGCTGGATCGTCGCCACGACCGATCATTAAACGCAGATAGGCAAGTGCATTCCGAATTTCAAGACGCTCATAAAAGCGCTGGCCGCCATAAATCCGGTAGGGAAGACCCACACGGATCAGCGCTTCTTCAATAACCCGTGACTGAGCATTTGAGCGATATAAAATAGCACTCGATCGGCGCGTATTACCCTCGTCAGTCCAAGACTGGATCTGCTCGACGATAAAGCGAGCCTCGTCCTGCTCATTAAATCCGGCGTAAAGCTTGATCGGCTCCCCATCGTCACCATCAGTCCAGAGATCCTTACCAAGGCGTCCTGAGTTGTGGCTGATAACGCCATTAGCAGCATCCAAAATAGTTTTGGTAGACCGATAATTCTGCTCGAGCCTCACGGTTTGAGTGTCTTTGAAATCCTGCGTAAACCGCTGGATATTCTCGATCTTTGCACCGCGCCAACCGTAGATCGACTGATCATCATCACCGACGGCAACGACTGGTATCGCCTCACCGGCCAGTACGCGAAGCCATGCATATTGAATCGAGTTCGTATCTTGAAACTCGTCCACTAGCAAAATATTGAAACGCTCTTGATAGTGTTTGAGTGTTTCAGGGGATCGTAACCAGAGTTCGTGCGCACGGAGCAAAAGCTCAGCGAAGTCGACCAAACCGCCACGCTGACAGGCTTCTTCATAGGCTTCATAGATGCGCACCATCGTTCGGGTGTAAAGATCGCCCATGGGTGGATCGATGTGCTTTGCTCTCAACCCTTCATCTTTCTGACCATTGATAAACCACTGCGCTTGCTTGGGTGGCCACTTTGCATCGTCAAGACCGAGTTCTCGGCAGATGCGTTTTACCAATCGAAGCTGATCATCGCTATCAAGAATTTGGAAGTTTTGCGGTAAGCCGGCTTCTGACCAGTGCGTTTGAAGTAACCGGTGTGCTAGCCCGTGAAACGTGCCAATCCAGAGGCCGTGTGTCGGTCGTCCAAGCATCTCCTCAATGCGGCCTCGCATTTCCTTCGCCGCTTTATTGGTAAACGTCACCGCCATAACGGCATAGGGCGAGACGCCCTCAGCGCGAATGAGCCAAGCAATCCGATGAACCAAAACTCGGGTCTTACCCGAGCCTGCACCTGCAAGTACTAATTGGTTGCCGCGCTCCGCAGCAACCGCTGATCGTTGAGCTTCGTTTAAGCCATCGAGAATATCTGATACGTCCATCGCCACAGTGTACTAGAAACCAGGATTTACAACGTCATTCTGCACACCATCAAGCCACCTTTCTGCTACTCTTTGACTGGGTTTGAGAGGTCATAGCATGGACGACAAAGACGACGACAAAAAACGCGTACTTACGCCGCCCTCTGAGTGGGCCGACGGGATGAAACTAAAATCATCGGCTGAATCTGAGGAGATCGACGAGAGCACAGACTGGCTTGAGGACGACGACTTCGAAGTCCCTCCAGAATCCGAGCGCTCGAGTGGTGAGGAGCCTTCAGCGAGTAAGGAGCCCTCAGCGAGTAAGGAGCCCTCAGCAGATCCATCCTCTGATAAAGGGGCTACAATAAATGACGAAGCGTCAGCAAATGAACCCGAGCAATCAATACGCTCAGACGCTGATGCAATTCTTACCGACCACAGTGAAGCGCAAGCTCATAAGCCAAGCGGTTCAAAACTGCCCTGGGCCGTCGCAATCGCTGGGTTCGTCGTCGCAGGGGGCATGGGCGGCCTGTGGCTCGACGCACAGGAAACGGCAAAAACGGAGATCGCTGAGCTAAAAGACACCATTAGATCGATTAAACGCTCAGAAAAATCACAGTCGGATCAAGGCAGCAGCGTAATAGCTGACAACGAAACGCTTCAGCGACAAATCGCTAGACTACAAGAACAAAACAACCAGCTTGCTTACGAAAACGAGGCTTTAAAAAACCGCGAGGCGGAAAGAGCTCAGCGCGCCATAGAATCGTCGAGCAAAAAAGGAACAGAAGCACGTAAGCCAATGCCCGCCACAGTGTCCGGCGAGCAGCCCAACTCAGCAACGACCACTCCGCCACCCAATCAAACGGGAGGTTTATGGTTCGTCAATCTCGAAAGCCACAAGAGCCGCTCTGTTGCGGAAGAGCGCTTATCCTCGCTGCGTGAAAAAGTTTCCAGCGCCAATCTCTCTGTAGCCAGTGCCAAGGTGAACGGACAAACTTACTATCGAGTACGGGCCGCAGGTTACGCCTCCAAAGCAGACGCAACCGCTGCATCCAAGTGGCTCGCTGAAACGCTCGATGCTGGACCCTTTTGGCTGGGTAAAGACAGAGAAAACGTCAACCCGAAGCCCATGAAAAATGCCACCAAAGTCGATCAAGAACGTACTAACCCACCTGCCGGAGTATCGTTAAAGACAACCGCTAGAGACACTGCAGCGAAAAAACCTGTCAAGCTAAGGTCTTTACCTATGCGTGATAACTGGTTTGTTTTTGTTGATACCTACGATAGTGGTCAGCGTGCCGATGAAGTAATTTCAACACTCAACGATCAAGGGCTGGATGCAAAAGTCGCTGTTGAATCGCGCTCGGGTGAACTCTTTTACCGTGTTCAAATAGTTGGAATAGAGAGCGAAGCAACCGGTAATACCATTGTTGCTCAGCTTAAAGCCGATGAGTTCAAAAACGCGCGTTTGCGAAAAACAGTCAACTAAATACCGGTAATCCAGGGCTCCGGGAACCGATCGAGCATCATCTCGGTCTTTGCTGGCAACTCACCCACACCCAGCGAAATCCACATAATCAATAAAAACAGCGCAACGACAATGCCTTGGCGTTGCGCTTTTGAAATGCCAAGTCGCTGTACATAGTGCAAGATCGGGTCGGCAGCGACGCCACCTGCGACTACGGTGATTGCCCAGCCCAAATAAGGGTCACTTCCCCAAAAAGACTGCACGAAACCTGCGTATAGGAGTGGCAATGCCAAAAAAAGGTTCAACCATCGCCGCATTGAATGGACCTCCTGCTTCGCATCGTCCTTATGTTTTAAACCCAGACATCCTGAGGTGCAGTGAGCTCAGACTCCACATCGCCTGTGTTGACGACACCCACAGGTTCAACCAATAGCACTTTAGCTTCAGTAGTGGCATGTGGCCGGTGGCGCATACCCTTAGGAATGACTAACATCTCACCAGCACGCAAAACGACAGGGCCTGACTCGAGATCAATGCTGAGCTCACCCTCGAGCACAATAAACGTCTCATCTGTGTCGTCGTGCTGATGCCAAACAAACTCCCCTTCGAGTCGCGCGAGCTTGAACTGATAATTATTCATTTCGGCAATGACTTTAGGACGCCATTGTTCCTCGAATAGAGAGAACTTTTGATTGAAGTTGACCTTTGTTGGAGATGTTTTCAAAAGCGTGCCTCCGCAGTGTGATTTACTCTTACAGCCGAATTAATGCGCTCAACCAACAGGCGCCCATTCGCTCGACCTCAGAACATAAACCGCCTTCGTTGGCGATTCTGTGTGGCTATAGACGCCACCTAGCTTTTTCACGGCAGTTATTGAACGCATGTTATCTGGCCCTATATCGAAGCGTACCGAATCACACACTTGGAAAGCGCGCTGTAACATGGCGTCTTTGATCTCTCGATTTGAAGAGGTACCCCAATGTTTTCGGGCAAGAAATGTAAAGCCTATACGGACGCATCGATTGGTCTCGTCGTAACCGTAAAACCGTGTAGAACCAATAACCTCCTTCGTAGGCCGCTCACGAATAACAAAGCAACCAAGATCGTTAGCCAGCCCATTCGCGAAGAACACACTAAAAATATCCTTCTGCCAGCGGTTCGACTCGGGGTGTTGCTCCCAAATAAGCGGGTCAGATGCTACTGCGTACAGCGATTCAAAGTCAGATTCGGTAATGAGCTCTAACGCAAACTGCTGCGTATGAATGGGCCTTGCAAATTCATCAGTGCTGAAAGGCATAAGACCGCCATACAAACCATACAAAGGGCAAACTTTGGGTAATCGACCACACGATTATCGCTTCCTTCGAATCCAAGAACGCCGTCAGCCCTAACAGTGACAGGGGTGGAAATAGCGCAAGCTTTTTAAAAAATGGTTTAAAAAAATCCGCTAAATAACCATCAATATTAAATGCTTGCCGCTGCGCTTCGCTCATGGTGTTGTAACCTGCCAACAAATAACGCGCGGTGGCAGGCGTGATAACGAAGGCGACTGCTAAATACAAAAGCGATATGAAGCCTGTGCTAAGTAATAGCGTTATATCCATGGGAATAAATACGCCCTTTGCCGATAACCGAACGGCTCCAGCTCACCGCGTTTATGCGTCGTGAAGCTCCGAAATTAACAGCGCAGCTTCACGTCTAATCTCTGAAGAATCGGGGCCAATAAGCGTCAGATGGCCTAACTTCCTGCCTTTACGGATACCTTTTCCGTAGGTCTGTATCAACGTTCGAATAGGGCCTTGGGGCATTTTCGTGGGGAGGGCATCGTCCAGCAGATTCACCATTGACGCGGCCTCGGTGAATACTGGCGCTCTAACAGACTCGCCCATGACACACCCGACATGCTGTGTGAATTGGTCAGCGCCCACCGCACCGATCGTCCAATGGCCGGTATTGTGAACACGGGGTGCGATTTCATTAACGATCAACTCACCGTCAGTGAGGAAAAACTCGATCGCTAAAACACCCACGTAGTCCATCGCTTTCACGAGTCGATTAGCGTATTCAACGGCCAGCGCGGCCTTATTCTCGTCGATTCCCGAAGGTACAAAGCTCCCAATTAAAATACCGTCACGCATGACGTTCTCTGTCATTGGGTAACACGCGGTTTCACCATGAGCATCGCGACCAATAATAATGGCGTACTCGAGATCAATGGCGATTTCTGCCTCGGCAATAACGGGGTAAGCATCATCAGGAATCACATCGAGAGAATCACGACCAACGCGCCACTGCCCGCCACCGTCGTAACCGCCCAAGGTGCGCTTACATCGGGCATACGGGCCGGGCAACTTAGCCATCGCGCTTTCCAGCTGATCGCCGGAGGAAACTAACGACCAAGGTGAGGTAGGAATATCAAGCTGATCCAACATCGCTTTTTGTGTATCACGCTCGCGAAGTACCACAAGCGCCTCATAGTTAGGCGACAAACCCACCTCGGCCGCCCTGCGGAGCATGTCATCAGGCAGGCTTTCACGCTCAACGGTAATCGCATCACACTGATTTAAAAACTCATCGAGTTGATCCGGGTAGTAAATTGGACCGAGGCCTTTTACAACGGGCGTCTCATCTACGCACATGTAGGCCACAGTAAAGCCTAGGCGATTAGCTGCCTCTCCAAGCATCTGACTTAACTGACCACAGCCTATAATTCCGAGACGTTTTGACATGGCTCTCTCGCTCTTAGTCGAACGGATTGATAGGTACACCTGCAGATTGTGCATCGCGGTAACGATCTAACGCATCACGAATGGCGGTATCTTCATTAGCCAGCATAGCCGCAGCAAACAAGGCCGCATTAATAGCACCAGGAGTACCTACGGCGAAGGTAGCGACCGGGACGCCTTTAGGCATTTGCACAATTGACATGAGCGCATCAACACCTTGCAAAACAGTCGCATCGACAGGAACGCCGAGTACAGGAACCGGTGTCATTGCCGCAGCCATCCCAGGGAGGTGAGCGGCCCCACCAGCACCTGCAATGATCGCTTTCAATCCGCGGTCTCGTGCTGATCGCGCGTATTCGTAGAGTCGATCTGGCGTTCGGTGTGCAGAGACAACCTTTGCCTCGTAGGGCACACCCAGCTCGTCGAGCACTTTTGCTGCGTTTTCCATCACGCCCCAGTCGGAACGTGATCCCATAATAATACCGACAGCGTTAGCCATGAGCTTCCTCACTTGGCGCTGTAAATGTAATGCGCCAGAAAATGGAAACCGGCGAGTATACCTGAGAAAAATCGGCCTGTAGTGTCAAAACTTGTATCAAGAAACGTCTCTGGAAAGACGGCAACCGTCCGCTTCCGATATCAAGGCGGGCGTAACAGCGAGCGCCGACTAAAGCTTCTTAGCTAATTTTACATTCTGATGAGGGTCTTCAGGGTCAGACATCCCGCGCTTAACGCCTTCAAAATCACGAGGGTCCTTATTCTGGCTCATCTTCCACTTGCCCTGAATATCAGTAACGATAATTTCTAAACCCACAATTCCTTGCAGTTGAGCATCAACAAACTCCTCGGGTGCATCCGTCACTTGCCAAGGCTGTGTTCGGTCGCGCTAGAGCGTGTTGGTTGCATGACTGACTTGTCCATAAAGCCATTCAGAAGATTCGTGTAATACGGGCTTTCCCCGCACCTGCACCATCTCATAATTCCAGGTGGGTACCACGCGGTGATGTTCTTCTTTTGAAGGATACCAAGCGGGCGTGACGTAGTTATTCTCACCTTGAAAAACAACCAAGCATTCATCCACCGCACCCAGTTGCTGCCAGTGGGGGTTAGCTTTGGCCATGTGCGATCGCAAGATCACTTGCTCGCCATCATTGATAAAGAAAAAGGGAAGTGGGGACGCTATGGGAGCGGCATCCTTTGTCGGACCGCCGGGGGAGACAGCTCCTCTTGAAGCATCAAGGCCCGATGATATGACTAAGCCCAATGGATAGTCTCTTACTAAATCGGCGATCTTTTGAAGGTCGTCTTCCCTAAACAGTGTTGGTGTGTACACAGCGTCCTTGCTCTCGCACTCTGTTCTAACTGACCAGGCTAGTTCGGCTTCTTGTGAAACTTGCTGAGACTACCCAAAGCAACGGTGGCCAACACTGCCAAAATC
This sequence comes from uncultured Halieaceae bacterium, assembly GCA_913063005.1. Lineage (GTDB taxonomy): Bacteria > Pseudomonadota > Gammaproteobacteria > Pseudomonadales > Halieaceae > Luminiphilus. The sequence goes on from CAJXZI010000003.1 coordinate 24,586, forward strand.
GGTACACCACTTCGAGCATCGTCAACGATCGCTACCACCAATATGGCCGCTGCCCAAAAAATTGCCTGGCTAATCATCAATTTGTTCTTCATATGTATTTCCACGGTCTTAGGTTTACTCGCGGCTTTTAAATCACACTCAGTGATTAATCAGCCTTGTAAGTCTCATCTAAGACACCTTGCTGTGTTAGATTTTTAATCAGCTTTTCGGTTCGGAGAAACGCTAATAGCCCAAATACAAACCCCAGAATTCCGAATACTTCCATTAGCAGACCTCATATTTGATCGCTAGCTCTAAAAATGAGTCACTATGAACTCGCTTGAGCAAACATCGCGCATGTCAAACTTAAAGGGAGGGTTCTCGACTTAGTTATCCAGAGGTTGAGTAGATTTGTTGGGTGCCTTATTCCTCTTTGTAATCCTCTTCGAGAATTCCCTTTTGCTTCAAAGTTTCTGTTAATTTTTCAAGACGAACCAACGCCACGACACCAACCATTCCGAAGACAAAGCCGATCACCGCCAAACCTTCCATAATGCTTCTCCCTTAAAACACCATTTGAACCTACTCGACCGTAACCGACTTCGCTAAATTGCGAGGCTTATCGACATCCGTGCCTTTGGCAACAGCGACATGGTAGGACAATAACTGCAAAACGACGGTATAGATAATAGGACCTGCGAGTTCTGATACCGACGGCACGTCGATGACTGTCACACCGGGCCCAGTTTCATAAGCAACGGCTTGATCGGCAAACACAAACAACTGACCACCGCGTGCTCTTACTTCCTCAAGGTTTGACTTCAGCTTATCGAGCAAGTCGTCCTTGGGAGCCACAGCAACGACAGGCATCTTGTCATCAACCAGTGCCAACGGGCCGTGCTTCAATTCACCTGCGGGATAAGCTTCGGCGTGAATGTAAGAAATTTCTTTGAGTTTAAGTGCACCTTCCTTGGCAATAGGGTGATAGACGCCCCGACCAAGGAACAAGGCATGATCGCGTTGAATAAAGTGCGCTGCGAGCGTTTTTATCTTAGCGTCTTGTGCAATGGTCGCTTCAACGGCTGAGGGTATCTCGGCAATGGCCTGTTTGACTAAGGCTTCGTCGAGCATGTTCTTGGGTTGGCGACGAGCGATACAGGCCATCAGAACCATCAGCGCTGCCAACTGGGTGGTGAAGGCTTTTGTTGAGGCAACACCAATCTCTGGCCCCGCCTTGGTTAAGAAAACAAGATCGCTCGCGCGGACAATCGCACTGTGGTCAACATTGCAGATCGCGAGTTTAGCGAGCGCGTAGTCATCAGGTAGGTGCTTAATCGCCGCCAGCGTATCGGCTGTTTCCCCTGACTGCGAAATCGTCACAACCAACGTCCCGGGTAGTGCCACCGAACGCCGATACCGAAATTCTGACGCAACCTCTACCTGACAAGGCACACCTGCCAGTGCTTCTAGCCAATGACGTGCAACTAATCCCGCATGATAGCTGGTGCCACAGGCAATAATTTGTACCGCTTGCACCTGCTCAAATATTGCCGCTGCGTTATCACCAAAGAGGCTGTCGTCGAGTGATTCAAAGGTCAGCGTCTCTCGCAGTCGATCGGGTTGTTCGTAAATCTCTTTGAGCATGTAGTGCTCAAACTCACCGCGATCAGCCTGACCATCACTTCCCGTAAGGCGTGTTTTTGAGCGCTCGATCGGTTCACCGAGCGCATTGAAGATTTCGAACCCTGCGGGCTTTAAAACCGCTAAGTCGCCGTCTTCTAAGTAAACAAAGGTGTCTGTTACCTGGCGAAGGGCGAGCGTATCTGATCCGGCAAAGGTTTCGCCGATGCCAACACCTAATACAAGTGGACTGCCCTCTCTAGCAACAACCACTTGGTCTTCGTGCTTGGTGTCTACAACAGCAATCGCGTAGGCGCCCTCCAATTGACCAATAGTCTCTCGGACGGCCTCAAACAGCGAGACGCCAGAAATCAGCGCCTTATGAACGAGGTGAACGATGACCTCCGTGTCAGTCTGCGAGCGAAACTCAACACCTTCAGCAATCAGCGCCTCGCGAAGTTCTGCGTGGTTTTCAATGATACCGTTGTGAACGAGCGCGACGCGATCACCTGCAAGGTGCGGGTGAGCGTTCGCGGAATTGGGCTCGCCGTGCGTGGCCCAACGCGTGTGCGCGACGCCGCGGCAGCCAACGATAGGATTCAGCGCGTTTGCGTCTTCGAGTGCCTGTACCTTCCCGGAGTACTTGTGAAGCTGAAGCGTGGAATCGTTATCTATAAGCGACATACCGGCAGAGTCGTAGCCACGGTATTCGAGTCGTCTAAGGCCCTCGAGCAAAATTTCCGACACTTCCCGTCTCGCAGCCGCTGCCACTATGCCGCACATATCAAACCTCGTTGTTCGTCAGTCAATCTTTATTGCGCTTTGTTGGGCGTTTCCACCCTTGAATATTGCGTTGCTTGGCGCGTCCGACCGCAAGTTCTGACTCCCCGACTTTTGACGTTACTGTCGAGCCCGCAGCGACAAAACCGTTATCATCAATATTGAGTGGCGCCACCAAGGTACTGTTGGAGCCAATAAACACGTTTTCGCCCAACTCGGTGCGGTGCTTGTTCACGCCATCGTAATTACAGGTGATCGTACCAGCCCCTATATTGGAACACGTTTGTCGGTGGTTCGGCAGTAAAATGGCGGCTGATTTTCACAAAAGAAAATAAGTTCAATATTAAGGACTGTAGGCTAGACATTTAAGGTAAACTAAATATAAACATTTGAAGTCTGCAAGACAATTGGGACCTGCTCAACCCCACGACTGTGGCTCAACACGTAGCGCATCCGCTCGTCGTCGGGAAGGTGATAGGTTCGAATCTCGGTCCGACACCGCGTCATAACTAAAGACGTTAAAAATTGTTCCCACTGCTACTATGTCAGATGCGCGACGTAAATAGTTAGAGTCGAGTGGGGGGGATGCCTTTGCCCAAAACAGGCGCAACTAGCTACCATGCACAGTTGGGACTTCTCAGACAAATGTCGTGCATCTCAGAAAGTTGGATGTCTGATGGGTGAATGGACGCTTTACACCGCAATCATAAGTATTGTATGTATGT
>CAJXZI010000004.1 GCA_913063005.1 uncultured Halieaceae bacterium
TAGAAGAGTCATTTCAGCTATCTGAGTAAAAAACATTTCTTGTAAGCAACCACTTACACCCCAGGTCGCAGTTAGCTTCGTAGTTCACAGAAGTTGAACGAAAACCGCCCGAGTTTGCAACAAAAAACCCATAAGTTATACAGTATTTATCCACAGATAAATTATTTATAGGTATTGATCTATTTTCTTTCTTAAGTTTTCCAAAATAAAACGTAAGTATTTGAAAATTATGAATTTAATTTTTCTTGATCTGAAGATAAATTTGTGGATAACTATTCATCCTGTTGCGTAGCTCTACTAGGGTTGGTTTTTAGAAACCGCGGCAGCTGAAAATAAAGAAAACGCCAGCAAGAGCTGCGCAAGCGGCACGTGCCATCAATCACGCCATTAGTAGAGACACCATAATAAAATGGAACAACGATCCACAAATCATACGTCCAGCAACAATCAGAGTCTCTGGAACGAATGCCTTATCCAGTTGAAACACGAGGTGCCAGAGGTTCAATTCAACACGTGGGTTAGGCCGCTTACTCCCGTAGAAGACCAGACAGCATTCGTATTGAGTGCACCGAATCGATTTATCAGAGATTTCGTTGAAGATAAGTACAGCCACTTGATAAATGAATGTTTATCGATGCTTAGTAAGGATTCGCAGATATTAAGTTTGCGGGTTGTAACGGGTGAAAGGACGGTTGTAGACAAAACCACTGAGTCATCGGTGTCAGCGCCGCAAAGGAAAAAAGCAGAACTCGCACAGCGTGATCCGTCTTTGCAGAGTGAGAGACCCGTAAACCAAGCGATCTCACCGACATCGCGAGCGATGTCGTCCACATTGCAAGGGGCTGCGCCCACAGTGGTAGTGCCGTCACACCAGCACAATCTTGTTGAAAATTATACGTTTTCCAGTTTTGTTGAAGGTAAAAGTAACCAGCTTGCATTAGCTGCAGCGCAGCAGGTTGTGGAAAGCCCTGGGGATGCTTATAACCCACTGTTTCTTTATGGTGGCGTTGGCTTGGGTAAAACGCACTTGATGCACGCCGTTGGTAACGCGCTCAGGCAGCGCAAGCCTGATGCGAAAATAGTGTATTTGCATAGTGAGCGGTTTGTGGCTGACATGGTTAAGGCGCTTCAATTAAACGCCATAAATGACTTCAAACGGTTTTACCGATCCGTTGATGCTTTGCTCATTGACGATATCCAGTTTTTTGCCAACAAAGACCGGAGTCAGGAAGAGTTTTTCCACACGTTCAACGCGCTACTTGAAGGTGGTCAGCAGATGATTTTGACGTCTGATCGCTACCCAAAAGAGATTGATGGCGTTGAAGAGCGTTTGAAAAGCCGTTTTGGCTGGGGGTTGACTGTTGCGGTTGAGCCGCCAGAGCTTGAGACACGCGTCGCTATTCTGATGAAGAAAGCTGAGCAGTCGGGTATTACGATTTCTCACGACGCCGCCTTTTTCATTGCACAGCGGATTCGTTCAAACGTGCGTGAGTTGGAGGGCGCCTTGAAACGCGTCATTGCGAGCGCAAATTTCACTGGACGTCCTTTCGACATTGATCTTATTAAAGAGAGTTTAAAAGATTTACTAGCGCTCCAGGACAAGCAAGTATCACTGGACAATATCAAACGCACAGCAGCTGATTACTACAAGATCAAAGTGGCGGACCTTCTTTCAAAGCGCAGAAACAGGTCGGTTGCGAGACCTAGGCAAGTGGCTATGGCCTTATCAAAAGAACTTACAAACCACAGCCTTCCTGAAATTGGCGATGCATTTGGTGGTCGTGACCACACGACAGTATTGCACGCATGTCGTAAGATAGCGGAGCTAAGAGAAACAACGTCTGATATTGGGGAAGACTACAAAAACCTGCTACGTTTGCTGACAACGTGATTTAACAGCGGGTTGCTGAAAAAGAGAGATTAAAAGAATGAAATTTTCGGTATCTAGGGATGCGCTTATTAGGCCGCTTAATTTGGTTGCGGGTGTCGTAGAACGTAGGCAGACCCTACCTATTCTGTCGAACGTATTGATGAGCCTTGAGGGTAATCGATTGTCCTTAACGGGAACGGACCTTGAAGTGGAACTTGTTGGCCGCATAGAGGTTGCTAACTCAGGGCCCGATGGCGATATCACAGTCCCAGCGCGGAAGTTGGTGGATATTTGTAAGAGCTTACCGGACGGCGTCGATATTAGTTTTAGTGTCGAGGAAGGCCGCGTTACTGTGAAAGCAGGTCGGAGTCGTTTCACATTATCTACGCTGCCAGCGGCGGAGTTTCCAACTGTGGAAGCAGGAGAGGGCGAGGTAGATCTCGAACTTTCTCAATCATTGGTTCGTCAAATGATTGAGCGAACCGGTTTTGCGATGGCGCAGCAGGACGTACGCTATTACCTGAATGGTATGTATTTGGAAATCAAGGCGGGTCGACTCCGGTTCGTGGCGACGGACGGTCACCGTCTGGCATTGTGCACGGCGCCTGGCGAGGTGGCCGTGGATGACAAATCTGTGATCGTGCCAAGGAAAGGTATCTTAGAGCTGGCGCGTCTACTTGACGGCGATGGCTCGGTGACACTTGCAGTTGGTTCGAATCACATTCGGGCTGCCACTGATCAATTCACGTTTACGTCAAAACTCGTGGACGGGAAGTTTCCGGAATACGAGAGAGTGTTACCTAAGTCGCCAGATAAAGCAGTCTCAGGCGATCGTTCGGAGTTGCGACAAGCGTTTACACGCACAGCGATTCTTTCTAACGAGAAATATAGAGGCGTTCGACTCTCCCTATCTAATGGCTCGCTGGAGATCACGGCAAACAACCCCGAGCAAGAGCAGGCGGAAGAGTCTGTGCCGGTTGATTACTCCGGTGATTCCCTTGAGGTGGGGTTCAACGTGAGTTATTTGCTCGATGTAATGGGTGTGCTGTCGGGTTCGACCGTGCGTATGTCTCTGTCTGACTCAGCGAGCTCTGCGCTTATTGAAGAGGGTGAGGCAGTCAGCGGTGAAGCAGAAGCGCTCTACGTTGTAATGCCGATGCGCCTCTGAGGCTCTCGCCAACATTGCTTAATCAATTATCGATTGAGAATTTTCGAAATATAACCTCAGTATCGCTGCCCCTATCGAAAGGGGTGACGGTATTTGTGGGTGAGAATGGTGCTGGGAAGACAAGCATCCTTGATGCGGTTCATCTGCTTGGCACCGGAAAGCCCTTCACAACACATCGTATTGATAACGTAATTCATCGTGACGCTTCGGCGGTGCAAGTTGTAGGGCACTTATCTACGCCGTCTAAAGTTGTCATGGGTGTTCGTCGGAACCGAGGTGGGAGCGGTGAGGCCCGTATCGGCGGCACGTCGGTTAAGGCTTTGTCAGAGCTTGCTAAAGCCCTGCCTTTGATTGTAATAAATGCCGACGCACTTAATATCGTTCGCGAAGGGCCCGAGGGTCGGCGACGGTTTATTGATTCTTTTGTGTTCCACGTGGAACAAAACTTTTCTCAAGCTTCGCGTCGATACCTGCACGCGCTCAAACAGCGGAATGCGCTTTTGAAGGAGCGTCGTAGCACTGACGATTCTGTGTGGATTCGGGATTTAGCGGTTTCTGGCGAGTCGGTGGTTTCCGCTCGGGGTCGAGCGGTGAGCGTGCTTGCGGAAGCTCTGAAAGATGTTTTAGCGGATATGAAGGTGTCATTGCCGGAATGGCAACTGATTCAGAGGGCTGGATGGCCCGCCGATCGCTCGCTGGCCGAGGCGTTGGTGAGTGTTGCCGACAGTGATCGACACAGGGGGTTCACTCAGGTGGGCCCACATAGAGGCGATGTGTTTTTTTTGGTGGAGGGTTCGCCCGCACATGAGGTGTTGTCTCGAGGTCAAATGAAGGTCTTGATGGCGGCAACTAAGCTTGCTCAGGCGCGAGTAATGCGTCGAGAAACAGGCGCTTCTCCTGTTTTGTTGGTTGACGATGTGGCAGCTGAACTTGACGCGGAAAATGCTGCAGGCCTTTTCGGAAATATGGTTTCCGATGGGTTTCAAGTGTTGGTAGCAATGGTCGACGCAGCTGGACCATCAGTCTGGACACAAAATGCGTTATCAAATGTGTTCCACGTGGAACACGGGGCGATCACAGACGCCAATTAAGTGGCATAATAGGTGCGAGTGAAAGGAGATCTCATGGAAGACACAACACCCGGCGCAGAAGAAACGAATTACGACTCGTCCAGCATTAAAGTCTTAAAGGGCCTCGATGCTGTCAGAAAGCGTCCGGGTATGTACATCGGCGATACTGACGATGGTACGGGCCTCCACCATATGGTGTTTGAGATCGTTGATAACTCTATTGACGAGGCGTTAGCAGGGCACTGCAGCCAGATCGATATTGTTATTCACCCAGATGAGTCTGTTAGTGTCAGTGACGATGGGCGAGGTATACCGACAGAGCAGCATGAAGAGGGCGTTTCCGCCGCCGAGGTCATCATGACGGTTCTGCATGCGGGCGGTAAGTTCGATGACAACACTTACAAAGTGTCGGGCGGTCTCCACGGGGTTGGTGTATCCGTGGTGAATGCGTTGTCGGAAGAGTTATGCTTAACCATTCGTAGGCAAGGCAAGCTGCATGAGCAGACCTATAGACATGGTGTTCCTGATGCGCCTTTGGCGGTTATCGGTGACACTCAGGAATCTGGCACATCGGTTCGGTTCAAGCCGTCGGCGGAAACCTTTTCCAACATCAAGTTTCATTTCGATGTGTTAGCAAAGCGCTTACGAGAGTTGGCGTTCTTGAACTCTGGTGTGAAGATCGTGTTATCGGACGAGCGCAGTGGTCAGAGCGAAACTTATTGCTATGACGGAGGCCTGAGTGCGTTTGTCGACTTCCTTAACCAGGCCAAATCTCCCATCAATAAGGTTTTCCACTTTGAGACACAAGGAGACGATGGTGTCGGTGTGGAAGTGGCTTTGCAGTGGAACGACGGATTCCAAGAAAGCATTTTTTGTTACACAAACAACATTCCTCAGCGTGATGGTGGGACACACTTGGCCGGTTTCCGTTCCGCGTTGACACGAGGCCTTAATAGCTACATCGAGCGAGAAGGCCTTGCTAAGAAAGCAAAGGTGAATACGACTGGCGATGATGCTCGCGAGGGACTGACAGCAATTGTCTCGGTGAAAGTCCCAGATCCTAAGTTCTCGTCGCAGACTAAGGACAAGCTTGTTTCAAGTGAAGTAAAGCCAATTGTTGAGCAAGCAATGGGGGCTGCGTTTGGCGAGTTTCTTTTGGAAAACCCGAATGATGCAAAGCTAATTGTTGGCAAGATGCTCGATGCCGCACGTGCTCGAGAGGCGGCGAGAAAAGCCCGTGAGATGACGCGACGCAAAGGTGCGCTGGATATTGCTGGCCTCCCGGGCAAGCTGGCAGATTGTCAGGAGCGGGATCCATCGCTGTGCGAGCTGTATCTTGTAGAGGGAGACTCTGCTGGAGGCTCCGCAAAACAGGGCAGGAACAGAAAATTCCAAGCAATCTTGCCTCTCAAGGGTAAGATTCTAAATGTCGAAAAGGCTCGCTTCGACAAAATGCTAGGTTCAGCTGAGGTGGGCACTATTGTTACTGCGCTGGGATGCGGTATTGGCAAGGACGAATTTGACCCCGATAAGCTCAGATATCACCGCATCATTATCATGACCGATGCGGATGTCGACGGCTCACACATCCGTACGCTGCTGCTGACATTTTTCTTCCGTCAAATGCGCGAGCTTGTTGACCGAGGCCACGTCTACATTGCGCAGCCTCCGCTGTACAAATTAACACGAGGAAAGACCAGTCAATACCTTAAAGACGAAGAAGCGCTTGCCGAATACTTAACAAACGCAGCACTAATCGATACCACACTGTTTAAAGAAGACGGTAATGACGGTTTATCTGGCGATGCTCTCGCAAACATTGTTTCGCGTTATCAACATGCGGAACGTACGATTGAGCGTTTAAGCCGGGTTTACTCGGCAGATATTTTGTGGGAGCTCGTTTATACCTCCCGTTTGCAGGTCGAGTCGATGGCTGACGAAGCTGCCGTCGCAGCGTTTTCCAACGAGCTAAGTGAGCGCTTACTATCAAAAACAGGAAGCAATACCAGCTATGAGTGCTTGCTCAGACGTGATCCAGAGCGAGGCAACTATTACGTTGTGGTGAGGCGTACAGCGCATAGTGTTGCCACTGATATTGTCTTGGGACACAACTTATTTAGCTCGAATGAATACCGGGATCTCACGGATTTGGGGGCGCTTCTCGCTGAATCAGTCAGCGCGGAGAGTTATGTTAAGCGTGGAGAAAAGGTCTTCGCGTCATCCGATTTTGCAAAGATTATGCGTTGGCTCCTCGACGAAGCTCGTCGAGGCTGCTCGATTCAGCGTTACAAAGGTCTTGGTGAGATGAACCCTGATCAGCTTTGGGAAACGACCATGGACCCTGATGCACGCAGAATGCTTAGAGTCACCATTGAAGACGCTATTCGCGCCGATCAGATGTTTGTCACACTGATGGGTGATGACGTGGAGCCACGTCGAGAGTTTATTGAGACCAACGCGCTAGCAGTGGCTAATCTCGACGTTTAAGCCATCGGGGCGGCAGTGAAAACCAGCTGACCCGTGCGTTGGCACATTCGTGGTGCTTTTGTTTAGCGCTGACATGAAAATTCGTTGAGGCTAATTTCAACAGGTAGCGCTTCGGCGAGTTTGTTCTAGTAAGCCTTTGTTTTTTCAGCTATTGCACAGTGTATGCGCGTCGATCCAAGAAGATGGTGTTTGCGTCATTCTCAAGCGTCAGTACGCGAGGTTCAGTGCGTAAAGGCTACTATGTGAACGTCAGTCCTGCTTATCTGCTTTAGAAGTGCTCGCCTTGTCGGTTGCTAAAGAGAGTTGGTTGGCATCGGTTTGTTCAGGGAGAACATCTAGGTTGTCAGGGAATGACTTAGATACCCGCGTTGACAGCGTTTGAAATCGATCGACCTTACCGTGAAGCCCTTGCCTACCCACTAAACTCTTTACCGCATCGTTGTAACGTCGCGTGGTTTGGGACAATGAACTTCCCACGCTCTCCATGCGCTCTGCGACGAGGCATACCGCGTTAAAGATATCACCAGCTCGATCGCTGATTTCACGTGCTTCCTTGTTGCTTCTCTCAACCATCCACAAATTAGCAACAGTTCTTAAAATGGGCATCAGCGTCGTGTGTGATACCAAAATGACGTTCTTTTTATATCCGTAGTTAAAGAGGTCGCGATTTTCACGCATTATTTCTATGTAAGCGGGCTCTACTGGCATGAACATCAGCACGAAGTCCGGACTCTGTAACCCGGCTAAGTTTGCATAGTCCTTATCAGAAAGCTGATCAATGTGCCGCTTAACCGCATTGGCGTGCGCTGCCAACGATTGTTGACGCACAACCTCATCATCAGTGGTGATGGCTCGCTCGTAATCTACTAAAGACACTTTGCTGTCGATGACAATATGTTTGTCTTGCGGGAGGAAAATCACAAAGTCCGGTAGTAACCGCTGTCCATCCTCACCCTTAAAGGCTTGCTGCGCCTGGTAGTGCTCTCCCCTTCGCAACCCCGCAAGCTCTAATGTTCGCTCTAATTGCGCTTCCCCCCAGTTACCGACGAGCTTTTTATCGCCTTTTAGTGCCTGGGTAAGATTGCTCGCTTCGGAGGACATGACCTGCCCCATATCATGCAATTGCTTGATTTGGGTTTTGAGCACGGCGTTTTGGCCGGTTAAATCCGTATGAACTTGATTTACCCGCGATTGAAAACCGTCGATTTTTTCAGATAGCGGTTTGAGCAGCTGATCTAATGACTCTTGATTGCGCGACGCTAGGTTTTTTTCGCCTTGGCTAACGAGTTTTTGAGCGGCCTTTTCGAATTCAAGTTTGAGGACTTTTTTGGCGTCTTCGAGCAGCGCAATTTTCGCCGCATGCTCGGTTTCCTTGACCGTGAGAGTTGCCTTGAGTCCTTCTTCTCGGGCAAGTGAGGATGACAGCTTCTCATTTAAGACTGCTATCTCGCCTTTTAGATCTTCCAGCGCTTCCTTTGCTATCTCACCGCGGGTCAGCAACTCGCTGACACTCTCTTTATATTGGCGATGTTTCCGATTGTTGAACGCTGTTACGCCGATAAAAACAGCAACCAAAAGTAAACTTACAATCGCTTCAAAATCCATGGCAAACACACATAGCAAGTCACCTCGGTTATCGCGCTAGCACCGCCAGGTCGGCTACGCGAAGGAACTGGCTACGTAGCGCCTTGAGTAACGCCAAGCGATTGAGACGAACGGCCTTATCCTCAGCATTGACAAGTACTTGATCAAAAAAGCCATCTACGACGTCCCGTAATCCTGCAAGGCAGTTGAGAGCAGCTGCGTAATCTGCCGCTTCTAACGTCTTATCAAGCTCTTTTTGTGCCTGTTGCAGCGACGCAAACAATGTTGACTCGGCACCACACTCAAAAAGCGCTGGATCAACATCCCCTAGGGTCTCCTCGGTCTTCGCTAGAATGTTAGCGACACGCTTGTTGGCGGCCGCAAGCGATATTGCTTCATCAGAGCCCGCAAAATCTTGTAGTGCAAGGCTTCGGCCATCGATATCGCCGAGCGTTTGTGTCCCTACTGCAGTCACTGCTCGCAGTATCTCAATAGACACTCCAAGGTCTTCATAATGAGCAGGTAACCGCTCTAATACGTAGTGAAAAACTGTCTCGACGGTACTAGATGATAAAACACCGGGCTCAAAACCTGAGGTTGTACTCTCTATAATTGCTTTGATATCTGCTTGTGGTGCATAGGCTAGCAGCAGCCGAATGATTGCCACTGAAGCCCTTCTCAAGGCAAACGGGTCTTTTGACCCCGTAGGGCTCTGCCCGATACCAAAGATGCCAACAAGGGTATCGAGCCTGTCGGCTAATGCGACTGCAGCTGATTCGGGTGACGAGGGCAACTGATCGCCAGAGAACTTGGGCCAATAATGTTGTTCGATCGCGTCTGCCACTGCGTCCGATAGGCCGTCGTTAAGCGCGTAATGTCTTCCTGCAATGCCTTGAAGCTCGGGAAATTCACCCACCATGTCAGACACGAGATCCGCTTTCAGTACAGCACCTGCAGCACTCACCGTTGCGTGGTCAGCGCCAAGTTCCTCAGACAATGCGACGGCCAATCGCGAAATTCTTTGCTGTTTTGCCGCAAGGGTTCCCAAGTCGCGCTGAAACAGAACACTTTCAAGCCGCTTGGATTTATCGGCAAGCGTCGTGGCTTTATCGGTCTCAAAGAAAAATGCTGCATCCGCCAACCGCGGGCGGATAACTTTTTCATTTCCGTAAATCACGGCTTGTGGGTTGCTGCTTTCAATATTGGAGATCGTAATGAAGGCTGGCACGAGCGAGCCATCACCGGTCTCGATGTGGAAATACTTTTGATGCTCTCGCATCGAAGATATTAGCGCCTGGCGAGGTACTGATAAAAAGTCGTCATCAAATGCGCCACGTAGCGCAACCGGCCACTCTACTAAGCCAGTCACTTCATCAAGCAGGCCTTCATCAATAACAGCGATTTCGTCACCAGAGACCAATGCTTCGACCTGTTGTCGAATCAACGCTTTACGCTCGTGATGGTCAGCAATGACGTATTCGTTGCGCAGTATCTCTTGGTAGCGATCGGGATTGGGGATGGTGACCTCGCTGTTTCCGTGGAACCGGTGACCGCGGGTTTTTCGTCCAGACTTGAGTCCGAAGAGGGATATATCGATGGATTCATCGCCAAAAAGCAACGCAAGCCATTGAACGGGGCGTAAGAACTCGTGTTTCTCCCTACCCCAGCGCATGCGCTTCGACACGGGGATCTGTGAGACGGCCTGACTAACAATTTCGGGAAGCACTTCAGAACAAATTGAACCTGTTACGCGCTTAGTAAGGCCGAGTCGGTCGCCTTTATCCGTTGCAATGGTATCCAGTGCTTCAACCGCGACGCCTTGTTTTTTGGCGAAGCCGATTGCTGCAGGCGTCCAGTCCCCTTCTTTGGTTTTTGCCGCTGCAATGGGTGGCCCCAAAATCACTTGCTCGGTGTCAGCCGCATTCGTCGCAACATCAGCAACGATAACGGTTAAACGTCTGGGCGTGGCCAGTACTTTTGCCTCGCCGCGGCTCAGGCTGTGGCTTTCTAGACCATCACAGATCCCAGCACACAGCGCTTCAGCCATGGCTACGTATTCACCGGCAGGGAGCTCTTCTGTGCCCAGCTCAAATAAAACGGTGTCCGTACTCACGCTGCAGCCTCCTTTGCCAGTGTCGCCAAGGCGGCTTCAGCAAGGTCTGTATCGGCTAGCGGGAAGCCCAGCTTTGCACGAGCTGCGACGTATCCTTTAGCGGCTGCGCGAGCAATCGTTCGGACCCTTAAAATATAGCGTTGTCTTTCCGTAACACTGATGGCGTGCCGTGCATCTAACAAGTTGAACGTGTGGGACGCTTTCATGACGAACTCATAGGCCGGCAGTGGCAGTTCTAACGCCACAAGACGTTCTGCTTCACCTTCACAAAAATCAAAATGGGCAAAAAGATGATCGACATCTGCCTCTTGGAAGTTAAACGTCGACATTTCCACTTCGTTTTGATGGAACACATCGCCATATTTAATCACGCCTGTTGGTGTTTCCGACCAGACTAAGTCGTAGACAGACTTTACGTCCTGAATGTACATCGCCAGTCGTTCGATACCGTAGGTAATTTCTCCGGTGACAGGTAAGCACTCAAGCCCGCCAGCTTGCTGGAAATAGGTGAACTGAGATACCTCCATGCCATTAAGCCAGACTTCCCAGCCCAGCCCCCAAGCGCCTAGCGTTGGCGACTCCCAGTTATCTTCAACAAATCGAATATCGTGTTCGAGCGGGTCTAAACCTAAGCGTTTTAAACTACCTAGGTAAAGCTCTTGAAAGTCAGCGGGTGATGGCTTCATCACTACTTGGAACTGATAATAATGCTGCAGTCGATTAGGGTTTTCACCGTATCGACCGTCTTGGGGTCGCCGGCTAGGCTGGACGTAGGCAGAGTTCCAGTTTTCAGGACCTAAGGCTTTGAGAAATGTCGCAGGGTGAAAGGTGCCCGCGCCAACCTCTAGGTCCAGTGGCTGTAAGATGACGCAGCCGTTTTCTCCCCAGAATGCTTGAAGCTCGAGAATCAGCTGCTGGAATGTTAGTGGTGAACTCACGTGAATACCCCGGTACATCGAAGACGCGAGTATACAGTGGCCAGCACTGGCATAATATGAACAATCAACGGCAATTAAGCGCATCCAGGTGTCAAAGAGTCACAATTCAGCGAAGTTTTTAGTCAAGGATCGGCTTGCGGCAGGTGTGCTCAAGGTAAGTTTAGGGCTTTCAGCCTTGATGCCGCTCGAGTTCGCTCGTCGTTGTGGTCGTCTGCTGGGACGTTTTCTGTACGCCATTAACTCGACCACCGTGCGTGTTATTCGGCGCAACATTGAATTGGCGTATCAAGAGCTATCGCCTTTTGAGCAAGAGGCTATCGTAAAAGCCTCGATTTGTGAGCAAGGTGCGCTGATCAGTGAAATGGGTCATGTCTGGCGTCGCCCTCCAGCCTATGTGATGTCAAAAATCAGTGTAGTGGGTCAGGCATATTTCGACGCCGCATTGGCCGACCAACGAGGCGTTTTGGTGTTAGCCCCCCACGTGGGAAACTGGGAGGTGCTTCCACATCACTTAGTGACCCAGGGCGCTCTGTTTGGTCTTTTTGAGCCCCCTAAACTACCGAGTGTTGGTAACGAGGTGCTGGCCAATCGACGGCGCCCAGGCGGCGAGTATGTACCGACCACCCCAAAAGGCTTGGTGCAGTTGATTCGCCATTTTAAGCGCGGTGGCTTGACGGGTATCCTGCCTGATCAAGTACCAAACCACGAGTCTGCTGGCTTAAATGTTCCCTTCATGGGCGTCGATTGTTTTACGGCGAGTTTATGCGCTAATTTACTCTCTAAATCGGGCGCCAGAGCCGTTGTTGCAGGCGCTTTTCGGGTGCAAGGTGGCTGGGAGTTGGTATATCAGCCGGTCTCTGATGGGATCTATAGTGATGATTTGGACACCGCCTTGCGTGCAATGAATCGTGACATCGAGACGCTAATTACTGGACGTGGTGAACAGTACCAGTGGTCCTACAAACGCTTTCGAACGTTACCGCGGTCATTGGCTGATCATTACTCGGGAATAAAACGCCGCGGAGGCAAAAAATGAATGTTTTCCTCGGAAAAGTCTTAGGAACACTCATCGGATTTTCGGCTCTTGGCGTCATCGGCGGCTTTGTCGGATTTTTAGTGGGCCACCTCTTCGACTCGGGTTTGCTGCGAGCGATAAAAATGACTGGGCCTGACGGGCTACACGAATTGCAGCAAGAGTTTTTTGATACGACGTTTGTGATGATGGGTTATATCGCCAAAGCCGACGGCCGTGTGTCGGAAACGGAGATAGCGCAGGCCGAGGCATTGTTTGCCCAGTTTAGGCTGACACCCTCTCAGAGGGAGAATGCGATTAAACGATTTAAACGTGGCGCTGAAACGAGTTTTGACCCGGCGCCAGAGTTGACTCGTTTTAGACGCATTGTTGCCCTGCGACCCAACACGTCCCAAACCTTGATGCTGTTCCTCGTGAGCATGGCGTTGGCTGACGGGCGCCTCGATACTGCTGAGCAGCAGGCCCTATCTCGAGTTGCGCGTGCCCTCGGCATTTCGGACACCGCACTACAGCGAATTGTGAGTATGGTTGCAGCGCAGGCCAATTTTGGAGGACATCGTCAGCAACAACGCCAGCAGTATCAACCGCAACGTAGTCAGCTGGCAGAGGCCTACCAGGCATTAGGTGTTAAACCCGATGTCGACGACCGCGAGCTGAAAAAAGCCTATCGCCGACTGATGAGTGAAAACCACCCAGACAAACTCAGCGCTAATGGTGTTCCCAAGGAAATGATCGATTTGGCAACAGAACGATCTCAGAACATAACAACTGCTTATGACCTCATCAAACAGTCACGCGGCTTAAAGTGAAGCCCATAGTTGCCTTGTCGTTTAAGGACGCCAGAAGGTTGGTGTGAAGAGAATCAGCAAGGTAAAGATCTCTAGTCGTCCCAGCAGCATTGCGACACAGAGAATAACCTTACCGGCGTCGGATACCGCGCCATAGTTGGCAGCCACTGAGCCCAAACCGGGGCCGAGGTTATTGATTGACGCCATCACGGCGCTCACCGCCGATAAAAAGTCGAGTCCGGTACCCAGCATTGCGAGCACCAGGACGAACGAAGAGAACATATAAACAGCGAAGAAACTCCAGACGGCGCTAACAACTTCTGGTCGTACACGGCGATGATCAAGTTTGAGTGGAATGACGGCATTTGGATGAAGTAGTTGGCGAAGCTCCCGAAGACCCTGCCGGAATATGAGCAATATTCTCATCGCTTTCATACCGCCGCCCGTTGAGCCGGCGCAAGCGCCCATAACACTCAACATCAGTAAGAAAACGGGCAAAAACGAGGGCCAGACGGCGAAGTTATCGCTTGCATACCCTGTCGTTGTCGCAATGGATACGGTTTGGAATAGACCGTGAATCACCGCCTCTTCTAAGGCCAGTGTATCCATCGCTGTAAGTGTTCCGCAGGTAACTACGACTGCTATTAGCATCATTCCAAAGAAGAATTTCGTTTCCGAGTCATAACGATAGATCTTCGGGTTTCGCTTTGAAAATGCGATAAAATGAAGGCCAAAATTAACGGCACTGATCAGCATAAAAAGACTGCTGATCAGCAAAATAATATTACTGTCGAAATAGCCCATGCTGGCATCGTGGGTTGAGAATCCACCGATGGCGATGGTGGAGAATGCGTGGCTGATCGCATCAAAGGCGTTCATTCCCGCGACGAAATACGCCAACGCACAGCTCACGGTAAGTCCCAAGTAAATGCTGAAAAGCGCTTTGGCGGTCGATGTGATTCGGGGCGTCAGCTTGCTGTCTTTGGCAGGGCCCGTGCTCTCTGCGCGGTAAAGCTGTACCCCTCCAATCCCCAACATGGGTAAAACCGCTACGGCTAAAACAATGATACCGATACCGCCAAGCCACTGAAGCAGTTGGCGGTAGAGCAAGATCGACTGCGGAATCTGGTCGAGACCGACTAGTACTGTTGCCCCAGTTGTTGTCAGGCCTGATACCGACTCAAAAATGGCATCAAAGACCGAAATTTCCACTGCCTCGCTTAATAAAAAGGGCAGCGAACCATAGATACCAAGAACAATCCAAAAAGCGGCAGTGACCATGAACCCATCACGGATCTGTAATTCGGACTTAGCGCGTTGGGTCGCTAACCATAGGAAAACCCCCGAGGCCGCCGTTGCCGCAAAGGCCTGCCCGAATACCGTTGCCGTACCGTCTTCCTGCAGCCAGCCCAACGTCATCGACGGCAGCGTTCCGAGACTGAACAGCATAAGAAGTAAACCAACGATACGAACACAAAGGCCGATATTCATTAGATTAAGCTGCCACCGACAACAAACAGCTTTTCAACCAAGCTTATTTTCGAGGGGTCGGTGAGGAACAAAATGACATGGTCATCCTCTTCAACAACGACGTGCCGGTGCGCGATGATGACCTCATCACCTCTCAAAATGGCGCCTACAGTCGCTCCTGGAGGTAGATCGAGCTCGTCAAGTCGGCGACCTACGACTTTTGACGTCTTGGGGTCACCGTGTGCGGTCATTTCCAGCGCTTCGGCAGCTCCCCTGCGTAATGAGTGCACAGCGCTGATGTCACCTTTTCTGACGTGCGTAAGCAGGCTGCTTATCGTAATCTGCTGAGGAGAAATCGCGATATCGATTTCTTGACCTACGAGCTCGGCATACGCTGAGTTAGTGATCAGCGTAATCACTTTTTTCGCGCCGAGTCGTTTGGCCAGCATCGACATCATGATGTTTGACTCGCCATTGTTGGTGAGGGCACAAAATACATCGGTATTGGCAATATTTTCCTGTTGTAAAAGCTTCGAATCGTTTGCGCTGCCATTTAGCACAATACTTTCTTCAAGCTCTTCTGACAGCTGTCGACAGCGGTCGTAGTTGAGTTCGAGGACTTTGACTTGATAGTCCTGCTCGAGTCGTTTAGCGAGCGATGCGCCGATCTTTCCGCCGCCCGCTATCATGACGCGCTTATAGGGCGCATCCAGTTTTCTTAGTTCCGAAGTGACCGCTCTGATGTTTTCGCTGGCTGCAATGAAAAAGGCCTCATCATCGGGCTCTACAACGGTCGAGCCCTCAGGGATGATGGCGCTTTGCGACTTGCGAAAAATCGCAGCTACACGTGTATCAACGCTCGGCATGTGCTCTCGGATCTCTTGCAGCTCTCGACCTACAATCGGGCCACCGTCAACAGCTCTTACGGCAACGAGCCGGATCTTACCGCCCGCAAAATCAAGCACCTGAAGCGAACCGGGGTTGAGGATGAGCTGATGAATAGCGTCTGTGACAAGGTGCTCGGGACTGATCGATACATCGACAGGGATGGCGCCGGACTGAAAGAGCTTTTTGTCTTCGTTTAAATAGTCAACCTCACGAATACGGCAGATCTTTGTTGGCGTGCGGTACAAGGTATAGGCGATTGTGCAGGCCAACATGTTTACCTCGTCGCTATCGGTAACGGCGATTAGCATGTCGGCATCCTCAGCGCCCGCATCTGCGAGCGTTGTTGGCTTTGACGCGTCACCTTTTAGCGTTCTGATATCGAGGCGTTCTTGCAGCTGTCTGAGGGCAGAGTCAGAGCTGTCCACGACCGTGACATCATTCTGTTCGTCGGCGAGGTGTTCGGTGAGCGTGCCGCCAACTTGCCCGGCCCCCAAAATAATGATCTTCACGACGCTCTTGGTTCCTTGAACAACGGGTGATCTATGTCATTACTCGCGAATGGTACTCCGATTTTCCGCGAACTCCAGATCAGGCGACTTTTTCAAGCATGCAGTAGTAAAGGCCGTCGCCACTCTTGATCGACGGCAAGGCTTGCCGCCCCACAGGTTTCTCGATACCAAATGATTCGGAAAGTGGTGTTGTTTTGGCATCGGCTGTGGCCGTTAAAAATTGGCTAACGATATCCTCGTTTTCCGCAGGCAGTAATGAACAGGTAACGTACAAAAGTTTTCCGCCTGGCCGCACTTTTTGCCACGCGGATTTAAGAAGAGCTTGTTGTAACTCGGCAAACTGGGAGATATCTGACTTTAGGCGTATCACTTTTACGTCGGGATTTCGCCGCATTACCCCCGTTGCAGAACATGGCACGTCGAGCAGCACTAAATCAAAATCGGTTTCGATTGCCAGTTCGTCAAGCTCTCGCCCGTCACCAACCAGCGTTTTTATGGATAAACCCAGCCGTTTTGCGTTGTCCTCGACGCGCGCAAGTCGCGAGGGCGAGATGTCCAATGCAGTAACTGCTGCTCCGAGCTCTGCAAGGTGGCAGGCCTTGCTTCCAGGCGCCGAACACACATCGAGAACACGGAGCCCGACAGGCACGTCTCCAAATGCGCCGGCTATTAACCGTCCTGCTAACTGTGCCGACTCGTCCTGAACGCTGACAACGCCATCATAAAACAAAGGAATATTGGACACGGGGACAGCCGAGTGCAAGGTAAGCCCAAAGCTTCCGGCGGGTATTGCGTCTAGGCCAGTAGTCGCAAGCTGTTTTAGATAATCGTCGCGTGATGACTTTCGGCTATTCACTCTCAGCGTCAACGGCGGTTTATGGCGACTAGCTTCAGCTAGGCTCTCTAAGTGGTTTGGATAGTATTTGGTGAGAACTTTGTAGAGCCACCCGGGTAGCGCCGCCTGTTCGCTATCGCCCAGGTGCTGATGCAAGGCCTCCTTTTCTCTTTGGTATCGGCGCAAACACGCGTTAACAAGCTTGGCGGCCCAAGCTCGTTTCAGCGAGGCACAAACTTCTACGGCGGCCGAGACTGAGGCGTAGGGAGGTGTTGAACACTCGTCGAGCTCGTAGAGTGCTAAAACAAGCAAAGCCTCGAGTGCACTGTCCTTGGGTTTAAGTGGTTTTTCGAGGAGTTGCCGCGTGATGCCTTTGTACATGGGCCACAGTCGCAAGGAGCCATAGACCAGCTCCCTGAAAAACGCTCTATCTGACTCATCAACCTCGTTTTGCGCGCTCTCAAACAGTGCGTTCAGCGACCCCCCTTGCTGAACTTTGTCTAACAATAGCGTCGCCGATACGCGAAGCTTCATTTTACTTGGCTCGCGAATCGGTCACCCACCACCAAGCGGTCTTTGTGGCCGTTCATGATATCTGACACCGACATAGGCTTCTTGTTGGGTAATTGAAGGCGCGTGATCACTAGGACACCGTCACCACAGGCAACTGTGAGTCCGTTCTTGGTCAATGCAAGCAAGGTCCCCGGTGGTTCATTGGCGTTTAAAGCCGAGGCACCCACCTCCGCTTCCCAAATCTTTATGCGTTCATCGTTGTAGACACTAAAGCAGCCGGGAGCTGGCGAAAGTGCTCTGACTTTGCGACAGATGTCTTGAGCGGGCCGGCGCCAATCTATTGCCGCGTCTTCCTTTGTTATTTTGTGCGCATACGTGACGCCATCAGCAGGTTGCGCCGTTGCGCCGTCGAGCGACGATTCCAAGTCGTTAAGCGTAGCAATCAATGTGCTCGCGCCGAGCACTTCTAATGCTTGCGTTAAGGACTCGGTGGTGTGTCGCTCACTGATATCAATGGTGGCCGTAGAAAGCATAGATCCAGTATCAAGTCCTTCGTCCATCGCCATGATGGTCACTCCGGTAGTGGCGTCACCTGCCTCAATCGCTCTGTGAATAGGTGCAGCACCACGCCATCGCGGCAAAAGCGATGCATGAACATTGATACAACCCAGTCGTGGCGTGTCCAAAATTTGCTTTGGCAGTAACAAACCGTAAGCGACGACGACCATGACGTCCGCATTAAGTCTAGCGAGCTCTGCCGTCGCCTCCTCATTTTTCAGCGTAGGCGGTTGGAGTACAGGAAGTGCGTGTTCCAAAGCGAGTTGCTTTACAGGTGATGGGGTCAGTCGTTTGCCACGACCCGACGGTCGGTCGGGTTGTGTGTAGACAGCGACGACGTCGTGACTGGATTCGATCAGTTTTTTTAGGTGTGCAGCTGCAAATGCGGGCGTACCCGCGAAGACAACTCGCAGTGATGTGCTCATGGTTTAGGCTCTGCGTCGCTGTTCTTTTTCTAACCTTTGGCGGATTCTTTGTCGCTTGAGAGGGCTCAAGTAATCGACGAATAACTTGCCTTGTAAATGGTCCATTTCGTGCTGAAGGCAGACAGCGAGAAGTCCCGTGACCGTCTCGTCAATGGCGGTGCCCTCTTGGTCAAGCGCAGTGACACGGATGGCTTTTGGACGCTCAACTGATTCACTGAAGCCCGGAACAGAAAGGCAGCCCTCCTCAAATCCATCGAGTGACTCGTCGATAACTTCAACGCTTGGATTGATAAATACGCGTGGTGTGGAACGGTCATTCGAAAGATCAATAACGATCACTTGCTCGTGAACATCTATTTGTGACGCGGCTAAACCAATACCGTTCGCGTCGTACATGGTTTCGAACATGTCTTCTACCAGTGTTTGAATCCTGCGGTCCACGGCCTCAACGGGTGCCGCTTTTGTGCGCAGTCGTGGATCGGGGAATTCGAGTATTTTTCTAATGGCCATGCTTTGGTCTCAAACGCTGTGTGGATGGATTAGCAGACTTTTGCACCTATTCGTGCTTGTTTTGACAGCAAGCTCAGCGCAGACTCTCATTATACCGGTAAGCACAGATACGCCAATTTTCTTTCATCAGTGACGTTAAACAACGACGGACTTGAGTGAAAACTGAAAGATCGGAGAACAAACATTGTGGGACATTATCTTTTATCTGAGCTGAAATTTTCTACGCTTAAAAAGGCTCAGCGACGATGTTTAGAGCCGTTTAATCACCGCTGTTTGAGCACTGTATATTTCCGTCAAAGAAATTTGTGGTTCCTTCCTAGCCTGTTTGCTGTTGCTATCTTGATATTGCCAACGGTTAGCCTTGCTCAGTCGGCCATTCCTCGACTTGCAGAAAACGCGCCTGATACCTATGTGGTCGAGCGTGGCGATACGCTTTGGGATATTTCGGCACTTTTTCTTAACGAGCCTTGGCGTTGGCCGGAGTTGTGGCGGGTCAATCCTGATGTCAGGGACCCTAACCTCATATACCCGGGAGATACCTTGTACCTCCGTTGGGAAGACGGCGAACCAGGCGTCTATTTAACGGCTGGCAAATCTTACGGTGGGTCTTCTGATGTGGTGAGGCTCAGCCCAACCGTCAGAGTCGAACCACTTGCTGCTGCGATAGATGCACTCCCTAGAGATGCAATAGATCCCTTTATCACGCGTCATCGGTTTGCCACACAATTTGACCTCGAAGCGATGCCCAGGATTATCAGTGGTTATCGTGGGCGTTTGATTTCAGGTATGGGCGATCGGATCTACGCCGTTGGCAGATTTGCAAAAGAGGACCAACAGTTTGACGTGGTGCGTCCGGCCCGAGAAATTAGGCATCCGGAGACGGGAGAGATGCTCGGTACATTGCTATCCGCTGTTGGCCGGGTGGTGCTGTCGCAGCGGGGTTCGGGCGATGATCAGGCCAGTCAATTCGACGTATTGGCATCTCGTGAGGAGTTGCGTGTGGGTGATGTATTGCTCCCTGTTGAGGATCGCGAGCTCGTTGCTCAATTCGTGCCTCAGGTGCCTACTATCGACTTAGACCCAGGTTTTATGCTTTCCCTTGAGAGTGGTGCGACGCAAATAGGTGCTCTAGATATCGTTGCAACAACCTTTGGTGAGGCAGAAGAGGTAGAGGTGGGAACCCTCCTATCTATCGCCAAGGTGAGCGAACCGGTCAGGGATCAAGTTAGTGGTAAGCGCTACACCCTTCCTCGGGAGATTGCAGGTACCATGATGTTGTTTGCTGTCTATGAGCGCGCAAGTTTCGGCCTGGTTCTCAATGCAAGCCAGCCACTATCGGTTGCGGATAGGTTGGTTAACCCTTAAACCAAAATGAGCTGCACGGACGCAGCGAGATAACTCAAGGATGAGTGATGTTGGTAAAGCTCGTATGCGAGGGTGTGCGGCCTGAGCATTGGATCGGTTACGCACAATACATAAACCAAAACGTGAAAGATCATGCGTCGGAGCACATAGTCGACGTTGTAAAAAAATCCAGAGTCCGGCCCGCAACTGGGCCCGTCAACGATGATTCAGTAAGACCAATGCGAGCTGATCCGATAGCGGAGTCGTCACATGGATTTACCTCAGATGAGGTTTTAGAGACGAGCGCGAGCCTCATGCTCATGACTCGATGGCCCAACCCTGAGGCGGTCTTACAGGCGGTTGCCACACCCGAATTAAATGGGTGGCGCAAAAGTATTCTCGAAGCGAAAAGCCCGCCACTCCCGAAACAAGCTTGGATAATGGGTCGAACGGCGCCGCAATACTCTCCACTTTTGGCCGAGTGCCAAGACGCACCTTCCTTTTTGTTTGGGCTTGGTGATCCCGATTGTTTCGATCGTCCTGCCATCGCCATTGTTGGCAGCCGCCGCCCATCTCTGGATGGAATAAGGCTGGCCGAACACTTTGGCTTTGAGCTTGCAAAGGCAGGCTTCGTGATTGTTAGCGGTCTCGCTCAAGGCGTTGATACGGCTGCTCACAAAGGGGCACTGGCCGCTGGCGGCAGAACGATAGCGGTAATGGCCACGGGTATAGACACCGTTTATCCGGCTAGTAACCGAGGGTTAAGTGCCGATATCGAAGCTTCGGGTGCGGTGGTAACAGAGTTTTTTCCCGGCAGTGCACCAAAACGACATCATTTTCGTCGCCGAAACAGAACGATATCGGGTTTATCGATTGCAACGGTAGTCATCGAGGCTGGCGTGCCGAGCGGCACGTTGATCACTGCAACAGCTGCCACTGAACAAGGGCGCGACGTCTACGCGTTACCGTGGTCGATCAACCACAAGCAAGGTGAGGGGTGTTTAAAGCTGTTGCTTGAGGGGGCTTTACTCGCGACCGATCCTCAGGATGTTATCGAGGGGAGTTGCTGGGCAAAGCCCATATCCGCCGAGGGCGCGCTCAGAAATCACCGAGCAAGCCACGGTATTGTAGATGATTTAGGCGAGCAGGATGCTCACAGCGCGGCCCAGCAAAGTGTGCTGTTGCAATCACGAACCCATTTGCAATCACGAAGTAGTCGCGTGGCGTCTCCTGGGTCAAACAGTACTCCCCATGGGCCTTCGGATTCCACGCCCGTTCACGAATTAAGTGCGGAACAAAAAGCACTCTTGCAACTAATGGGCGATGGCGATCACTCAGCGGAGTCGCTCTCTCTGGCAATGGGGTCCAATATTCGTGACATTCACCGAGTTCTTACTTCATTAGAGGTCTCTAATCTGGTTGTCCGACATCGAAGCGGTTACAGCAAACGCTAACAGTTTGAGTACGTTATTATTCCCACCAATTGGTGGCACAACCATTCGCCGAGCCTGCCATATCAGCGGGCTTACTATCGAAGGTCTTATTCATAGCCGCTGCCTTGAGAATGGCAGTATCACGCGTGGCTATATGGAAAGCCACGGCTTTAAGTGCTGAGCGATTAAGCGTTGGCTCTTAAGATGTAGCTGCTATTACATTGTTGTTAGTAGACAGTTGTTAACAATTAGCACCGCATTATTTTTCGGAGGCTAGGATTGAGGACTTCGAGAGATTCTTTGTTGGGCAAAGGGCGATCTAGAACAAGCAGCGATTTTAGCGACGCAGCAGAGAGAACCGCTTAAAGAAAAGCAATAGTTGATAGAGCGGCGTTGTCGCAGTGTCAGAGAAGCACCAAAGAAGTGCCAGAAAAGTGTCCTAGACACGGCGCCCAGAAGTAGCAGACACACAGAAGTAGTAGAAAAGGATTTTTGAATGACACCTTCACTTCGTATTCGGCATGCAGCAGCTTGTGTCAGAGAGGGTGGCGTGATTGCCTGCCCGGCGGAGGCAGTCTGGGGTTTGTCGTGCGATCCGTGGAATCAGGAGGCAGTCGAACAGCTGTGTGCTATGAAGCAGCGCCCTATTTCTAAGGGGGTTATCGTTGCCAGTGGTGATGTGGCTGATTTTGCACCGCTGCTGGACGGACTGACGTCAAAACAAAGAGCAACCCTATTGGATTCATGGCCCGGTCCTGTGACTTGGCTTGTGCCACATCAAGATTTTTTCCCCTCTTGGGTAACTGGAGAGAGCACTGAGGTAGCAATCCGTGTAACCTCTGCACCTGCGCTGTCCAAGTTGTGTCGCGAATTGGGCGGGCCAGTGGTCACGACAAGTGCCAACTGGGCGGGTGCGCAGCCCGCAAAGCATGCGTTCCAAGTGGTGAGGTATTTTGGTGCGGGTGTTGTGATGGTACCTGGATCAGTAAACCTGCAGGGTCGACCATCGACGATAAAGCGCGCGACAACCGGCGAAGTGATGCGCTAAGCATCCCACTGAGTAAACGGCAGATAAAAAGAAGGAAGTCCTATGGATTTGCCAGCTGTTGAGCAGTATCTGAAAGGCCTACAAGCATCAATTTGTGATGAGCTGAGTGCAATAGACGGGTCAGCAGAGTTTGCAACTGAATCTTGGGAGCGTCCTGAGGGCGGCGGGGGTATTAGTCGTGTATTAGCAGATGGCAGGGTGTTTGAAAAAGGCGGTGTTAACTTCTCCTATGTAGAAGGCACTCAGATGCCGGGCAGTGCAACGCAACACAGGCCTGAGCTGGCCGGGCGTAGTTTCAAAGCCATGGGTGTGTCACTCGTTATGCACCCGAGAAATCCTTATGTCCCGACGTCTCATGCCAACGTTCGATGCTTTGTTGCGGAGAAGCCTGGCCACGACCCTGTTTGGTGGATGGGTGGAGGATTTGATTTGACGCCCTACTACGGGAGAGAGGAGGACGTCGTTCACTGGCACCAAACGGCCAAAGAAGCCTGTGATCCCTTTGGTGACGACGTGTACTCGCGCTATAAAAAATGGTGCGACGAATATTTTTTCTTGCCGCACCGCAACGAACCAAGAGGTGTAGGAGGTCTGTTCTATGATGACCTTAACGAGTGGGGTTTTGAGAAGACCTTTGGGTTCATGCGCTCGGTAGGTGACGCATTTTCGAAAGCGTATGTTCCGATTGTGTTGAACAACAAGGATCGACAATACGGTGAGCGCGAACGACAGTGGCAGCTTTATCGCCGAGGCCGTTACGTCGAATTCAACTTAGTATTTGACCGAGGCACACTGTTTGGTTTGCAGTCGAATGGTCGGACGGAAGCGATTCTTATGTCGCTACCGCCACTTGTTCGTTGGGAGTACGGGCTGACGCCGGATTCCGGTACGCCCGAGGAAGAGCTGCTCGAATATTACTTAAAGCCCAAAGACTGGCTGGGATAAAATCGCCGTATAAAAAGAGAGTCCTGATATTTAAATTTGGAGCATTTTATGAGGCGCTTTGCCGTATTGGGCAATCCAATCGCTCACAGCAAGTCGCCCGAGATTCATCATGCGTTTGCGGTTAGCTTGAATCACGAAGTTGATTACGGCCGCGTCTTAGTTGAGCCGGGCAATTTCAACGCCGTTGTAACTGAATTTTTTGCAAACGGTGGTGTTGGTCTCAACGTCACAGCGCCGTTTAAAGGCGAAGCCTTTGAGATCGCAGAAACTCGCACTGACGCTGCTATCGACGCCATGGCGGCTAACACCTTGTGGCGAGATAATGACGGAAAAATTTGTGCTCACACGACCGATGGTAGCGGTTTACTGCAAGACCTCGAGCACAATCTGGGCTGGAACGTCGGAGCAAAGAACATTCTGCTCCTGGGTGCGGGTGGCGCCATGCGGGGCATTCTAGGCCCACTTTGTGACTGTCATCCAACCACTGTCCACATTGCCAATCGGACTGAATCGCGCGCTTCCGAGCTAGTGGGTTTATTTGGCAACCGGGGCAGTTTGAGTGCGGGTGGACTTGAGGATATTCCCGACCGTCCCTGGGATCTGATTATAAATGGACTCAGCAGTGGCTGGGACGGAAGCTTTCCCGATCTCGTTATTGGTAACGTGAGCCCTGCCGCTGCTGCCTATGATCTTATTTACAGCGATAACGACACGCCGTTCATGGCATGGGCTCGTGCCAAGGGGCTCACCCGTGTCCAAGATGGCTTGGGTATGTTGATAGAGCAGGCAGCTGATAGCTACGCAATTTGGCAAGGTGCACGACCAGAAACTGCTCGGGTGTTCGAGTTGTTGCGACCTAGCCGCTAAACGCTCGATTCGTCGAGAAATGTATCTTTGAGTTTGACGTAGTTATTGGCTGAGTAAGGTAAAAATGCACGCTCTCGCTCAGTAATCTCGCGGACAGGTCTCGCGGGCGAGCCCGCGTAAAGCCAACCGCTTTTCAGGGTTTTTCCTGGTGTCACAAGACTTCCGGCACCGATCATGACCTCATCTTCGACGGTTACACCGTCCATCACCACCGAGCCGATGCCAACAAGTACTCGGTTTCCAATCGTGCAGCCGTGCAGAACTACGTTGTGACCGACAGTCACGTCATCACCAATGGTAAGTGGGTAGCCTGCTCCGTTGAAATCGCTTGCATGGGTGATGTGTAGGATCGAGCCATCTTGAATATTGGTCCGGCTCCCAATGCGAATACGGTGCATATCGGCGCGAATCGCGCACTGCGGCCAGACGCTGACGTCATCGCCCATAACCAAATCCCCGAGCACCACAGCTGACGGATCGATCATGACGCGTTCACCTAATTCGGGGATATGACCCTGGTATGACCGAATATTGTCGGGACCGTTGTAGTTAGTGTTCGCCATTTCGCCCTTCCTTTGCCGATTGTGCTGGTAACATTGTTGTCGCTGACGGTAAATATTCCAACATTAAATACGGGCGATAAGTAGCCGCTAGAAGCCACGCGATGATTTTGGCTGTATGGCCGTTGGGACGCTTTCATGAGGCGTCTCTGGGGAGGCCGTTTAAAGACCGAGAGGCTGTGTAAAGAAATGCACGCCGCATCAATGCGTGCGCCTGAGGCGCTAAGAGCGAGCAGTTTATAGATACGAGCAGTTTATAAATGAAGGACCCGATGGACAAAAAGGCCCATTCACAATGACTAATGACGCGACACCACAAGCACCGCGACGTCCGCGTTTCATAGCAGGCGCCATTTGCCCAAGCTGCAAGGCAATGGATCGTATCGTGGTGGACATGGAGACCGATGAGCGCTCCTGTGTTGACTGTGGATTTTCCGAGAAGCGTCCTCAGACATCGACACAAGAACCGGCTACGCGCGTTACGCGCGGGAGTGCCCGTTTGGTCGAAACGACAGCTGAACCCGTCCGTCTAATGACCCCTGAGCCACAGAAAGACTAAATTCCTGTTAACAAATGCACGGTATTTGTCTAACTAACGCGTTTGCGCTGTGAATCCAATCTGACTTCGCTATAATCGCGCCGCGAAAAAAAAGCGTGGTCCAACCATCGGGGGCGGGACCAGCACAACGCTGAAATGGGGAAGAAAAGATGCTTAACGCACGCGCACTAGCCGCGGCGGCACTCTTGCCGCTATCCGCGAATGCACAGAACCAAGTCAACATGTCGACTGGTGTATCTGATGCAGGCGCAGTTATTACTGAACTCGGAGTCGAGATTTACGACCTTCATATGCTGATCTTCTGGATCTGCGTGGTGATCGGTGTTGGCGTTTTTGGCGTCATGCTTTACTCAATCTATGCACACCGAAAGTCAAAAGGTGTCGAGCCAGCGCAGTTCCATGAGCACACCGGTGTCGAAGTTGCATGGACTGTTGTGCCCTTCCTGATTCTTATCGGAATGGCTGTCCCAGCGACCTCCACCCTGCTCGAGGTCTACGATAACGACGATGCTGAAATGAGCATCTTAATTACCGGCTACCAGTGGAAGTGGAAGTATGAGTACCTGGATGCTGACGGTGAGAACGTCTCGTTCTTCTCAAACCTTGCGACATCGCAAGAGCAGATCTACAACACTGACGACAAGGGTGAGAATTATCTCCTCGAGGTGGACGAGCCACTTGTCATCCCTGTCGACACGAAAGTGCGCTTTTTGATCACAGCGAATGATGTCATCCATTCATGGTGGGTACCCGAAATTGCGGTCAAGCGCGACGCTATTCCTGGCTTTATCAACGAAGCTTGGACTCGCGTCCTACAAGAAGGTGTTTATCGCGGTCAGTGCACGGAGTTGTGCGGTGCATACCATGGTTTTATGCCTGTTGAGGTCCACGTTGTGAGCCGCGATGAGTTCGATGGCTGGATGGCTGCCAAGCAAGGCGCTGCGGCGGCGGACGCTGCACTCGCTGCAAAAGAGCTCTCTTTTGATGAGTTGTACGCACGAGGCGAAGACGTTTACAACGCAAGCTGCTTGGCGTGTCACGGAGCTGCTGGTGAAGGTGGTCTAGGCAATGCAATCGCAGGTAGTGCCATAGCTACCGGAGGTCTTGATACACATTTGAGCGTCATCGTGAATGGCGTTGCGGGCACCGCCATGCAGGCATTCGGCACACAGTTGTCAGAAGTCGATGTGGCTGCGGTCACAACGTATCAGCGGAATGCGTTTGGAAATAATACTGGGGATGTGGTTCAGGCGTCTGACGTCGTGAGCTACAAAGAAGGGTAATTGGAGGAAATACAAATGGGCGATCATCACCACGGTCCAGCTAAAGGCCTCTCTCGTTGGCTGTACACAA
>CAJXZI010000005.1 GCA_913063005.1 uncultured Halieaceae bacterium
TGCCGTTGGGCTGGATTCGGTCTCGACCTTCGAGTGTATCGTTGACACGGACAGTCACTTTTTCATGGAGATGAACACGCGGATTCAGGTAGAACACCGTGTGTCTGAACTCTGCTACGCGCTTAAGTTCAGTAACCCAGAGGATGCAAGCCAGAGCTTCGTTGTGAACTCCTTGGTGGAGGCGATGGTCTTGCTCGCAGCACACGGACCAAAACTGCCTAAGCCCGAGCGCGTTTTGCGGAACAACGACAGCTTAGAGGCCCGGATGAATGCGACCAATGACGCGTTGCAGCCACATGCCGGCGGACAAATCGAGCACTGGTCAGATGCGGTTGAGGGTGAGATTCGTGACGATCAGGGTATCTGTGTTCACAACCCGGATACCGATGTATTTATGAAATACACCTTGGCGGGCGCCTATGATTCAAATATCGCCTTAATCCTTAGTGTTGGTGATTCACGCGAAACCTCTTACGAGAGGATGGCCGAAATACTGCGAGTCACAACCTTGCGCGGGCGCGACTTGAGTACAAACCTCAACTTCCATTACGGCTTGGTCCATTGGTTTTTGAATAGGACGGTTCACGCTCGACCAACGACTAAGTTCATTGTCCCGTACCTGACTGCAGTAGGTGAGCTGGCCGCAGGCGCGCAGAAAATTGACCTTGAGGCAGCGTGGAAGGCTTACACCTCGGGTTATGACAAGAGCGCCAGTGCTGTGTTGGAGACGAAGAAAACGCTCATCCTTCGTCCGCTTCAGCAGCTTTTAGATTGTCCGCACACATTGTCGGGCTGGTTGAGCGCCAATAAAGACGCATTCACGACTAAAAACGGAAAGGTCGCGTTCGCGGAAAACCCAGTCGACGTTCTCACCGACACTTACCATTTCCTCAACCTCGACAATGAGGGCAGTGCAGCCGCTTCAGAACAGATCTGGTCGCATGACGCGAGAGTTTTGGAGACAGCGGATGCGTTCTACATGGATGCGATTAATGAGCTGGATGTCGACGCGTGGGCTGATCTGTGTGCGAAGCTTGAAGGGGATGCTCCTGCCGGTATGGATGCGGATACGTGGACCGCGATTCAGGGCGCTCACCAAGGGCACCAGGCGGGTTTGTCGCTGCTACTGCTGCTGCCTGCACTGGCGCAGCAAACAGGCTTTTATGAGCTTGAGGTGAACTCAGATCTCAGCATCTTTATTCCAGAGCGCCTGTTGGACGACGACCATCAGGATGCCATGGCGAAGGCGCTCGCACCGCCGCCTGTGGCAAACGCAGACGAGATCGTCGCCACCAGCGGCGGTATGTTCTACGGCCGTGAGGCGCCAGGCGAACCGCTCTATGTTGAAGCGGGCGCAAGCTTCAAGGCGGGTGACCCATTGTTCATTGTTGAGGTCATGAAGATGTTCAACAAAGTGAACGCGCCGTTTGATGGTGTTGTTGACGAGGTTTTGGTGGAGGGCGATGGCGTCATTATCAAGAAGGGTCAGCCGATCTTTAAAGTGACACCGAACGAGCGTCCAGAAGTTTTATCAGAGAGCGAGGTTCGCGAGCGTCGTGCTGCGAGTACAGCTGTACTTATGGACGCGATTGCGTAACGAGGAAGATACAATGATTACTGGTTTGGACCACATAGCGATCGCCGTGCCCGATTTAGAGGCGGCTATCGAGCGCTTCATGACTGACTTTCAGCTAGATTATGAGGGCACGGAACCGGTAGAGGCAGCCAAGACCTCTACCGCTTTTTTCCCTTTACCGCCCTCGAGTATCGAGCTCGTACACCCGCTCCGTGGTGAGGGCCCTATTGCCAAATACCTTGAAAAGCGTGGAGGTGGTATTCATCACCTGTGCTTCCGAACGAACGATATCGACGCCGACGTAGAGCGTCTGAAGGCAAAGGGCTATCAGTTCCTGAGCGATTCGCCGACGCCAGGTGCGCACGGAGCACGCGTTATCTTCATTCACCCAAAGAGCTGTGACGGTGTACT
Source organism: uncultured Halieaceae bacterium (assembly GCA_913063005.1). GTDB lineage: Bacteria > Pseudomonadota > Gammaproteobacteria > Pseudomonadales > Halieaceae > Luminiphilus. The sequence goes on from CAJXZI010000005.1 coordinate 1,988, forward strand.
TGTCGAACTCTCTCAGCCGCAGGAAGACCATTAATGTCGATTTATGATCCGAGCAAGGCAAACAAGGAAAATTGGGCCTCACTTGTAGAGAAACAGAGCAAAGGCCTGACGCCCGACGAGTTTACGTGGTTTACCCCGGAGGACATTCCTATGAAGGTCCTCTACACCGCGGAGGATACTGCCGAACTGCCCTATACCGATACAATGCCTGGCATGAGCCCTTACATTCGTGGTCCACAGGCGACGATGTATGCTGGGCGACGTTGGACGATTCGACAGTATGCGGGCTTTTCAACGGCGGAAGAGAGTAATGCGTTCTATCGCAAGGCCTTGGCCGCAGGCGGGCAGGGTGTCTCGGTAGCCTTTGATTTAGCCACTCACCGCGGTTACGACTCAGACCACCCTCGTGTTGCCGGCGATGTGGGTAAAGCGGGAGTCGCGGTTGATTCTGTCGAAGACATGAAAGTGCTGTTCGATGGCATTCCACTCGACAAAGTTTCTGTATCGATGACGATGAATGGCGCGGTTTTGCCTGTTCTCGCGGGTTATATTGTTGCTGCCGAGGAACAGGGTGTTGGTCCAGAGGCGCTGGCTGGCACTATTCAGAACGATATTCTGAAAGAGTTCATGGTGCGAAATACCTACATTTACCCACCGTCGCCCAGTATGCGCATCATTGGCGATATCATCGCCTACTGTTCCAAGAACATGCCACGGTTCAACACCATCTCGATTTCCGGCTATCACATGCAGGAAGCGGGCGCGAACGCGGCTCTTGAGCTCGCCTACACGCTAGCCGACGGTAAAGAATATATCCGTACCGCAATAGCCGCGGGTCTCAATATCGATGATTTTGCGCCCAGGCTGTCGTTCTTCTGGGGTATTGGCATGAATTTCTACATGGAAATCGCCAAGATGCGTGCCGCGCGACTGCTGTGGGCAGAGATCGTTGGCGAGTTTTCACCAAGTAATCCGAAAAGCTCGATGTTGAGGACACACTGCCAGACGTCAGGTTGGTCGCTTACGGAACAGGATCCTTACAATAATATTGTGCGAACAACGATCGAGGCGATGGCCGCCGTATTTGGTGGCACGCAGAGCCTTCACACGAACGCGCTCGATGAAGCTATTGCTTTACCCTCAGATTTCGCTGCAAGAATTGCACGCAATACGCAGTTAGTCCTTCAAGAAGAGACGGGCATTAGCCAGGTAGTCGACCCTTGGGGCGGCTCCTATATGATGGAGTCATTAACCAACGAGATTGCCGAGAAGGCTCGAGGGCTCATCGCAGAGGTAGAGGACGCTGGCGGTATGGCTCAGGCAATTGAGACGGGCTTGCCAAAGTTGAGAATTGAAGAGGCCGCAGCTAAAAAGCAAGCGCGTATCGATCGTGGCGAGGATGTCATCGTTGGCGTAAACAAATATCAAATCGATGAGCAGGATGAGGTGGATATCCTCGAGGTCGATAATGATGCAGTGCGCGACTCTCAGATTGCTCGTCTAAAGAACATTCGGGAGACACGAGATACTGCCGCGGTGACTGAGTGTCTCGAGGCGCTGTCTGCGGCGGCGAAAACGGGGGAAGGCAACCTTCTGGAGCTGGCGGTCAACGCCACACGACACCGCGCGACGGTAGGTGAGATATCAGACGCTTTGGAGAAGCACTTCGGCCGATTCGTGGCAAGTGCGCAAACCGTGTCCGGTGTTTATGGCGCGGCCTATGAGCAGGACGAAGACTGGAAACAAATCTCTATGGATATTGAGGACTTTGTCACTGAGCACGGAAGACGCCCTCGTTTGCTTGTCGCCAAGATGGGGCAGGACGGTCACGACCGCGGTGCTAAAGTCGTGGCTACGGCGTTTGCTGATGTCGGTTTTGACGTTGATTTATCACCCATGTTCTCGACGCCCGAGGAGGTCGCTCGGCAGGCTATTGAGAACGATGTGCATATCGTTGGTGCATCCAGTCTTGCCGCAGGTCACAAAACCCTTGTGCCGCAACTCATCGAAGCGCTCAAAGCGGAAGGCGCGGAAGATATTGTTGTAATCGCAGGGGGTGTCATACCGCAGCAAGACTATGAATATCTTTACGACGCTGGCGTGACTCTTATCTTTGGTCCAGGCACGCCAATCCCGGAAGCCGCACGAAAGGTACTCGATGCCGTCAACGCCAACAGCTGAAGACGTACTCTCGGGTAATCGTCGAGCGCTTGCTAAGGCGATTACCCTCGTAGAGAGCTCGCGGCCTGAAGATCGTGAGACCTCACAGGTTCTCCTCAATCAACTGCTGCCTCACACGGGGCAGAGTCTTCGCATCGGCATCACCGGCGTTCCGGGTGTTGGTAAGTCGACCTTCATCGAGGCATTTGGACAGCACTTGATCTCAGAGGGGCACAAGGTTGCTGTGCTTGCGGTTGACCCAAGCTCTCCGATGGCCGGAGGTTCCATTCTAGGCGACAAAACGCGTATGGAACTGCTCTCACGTGATGCTAATGCCTTCATACGGCCCTCGCCGGCGGGCAGAGCGCTTGGCGGGGTTGCCCTTAAAACGAGGGAGTCAATGCTGTTGTGTGAGGCAGCAGGTTTTGACGTTGTACTGGTTGAAACTGTCGGTGTGGGTCAGTCAGAACATCAAGTATCAAGCATGGTCGATTTCTTCCTGATGCTATTGCTCCCAGGTGGCGGCGATGAGCTTCAAGGCATTAAGAAAGGTATCTTGGAGCTTGCTGATGCCATTATGATCAATAAAGCCGATGGTGAGAGCGCAAGCCTGGCTCGCAAAACGAAACTTCACTACCAAAGTGCAATGTCGCTACTCGCCAGTAACGACTTTTGGAAACCGGAAGTGCACACCTGCTCAGCCCTAGAGCAAGCAGGTATTGCGGATTGTTGGTCAATGATGAAGCGCTACCAGCAAGAGGCCACTGAGCGCGGTGCGCTCTCTCAGATTCGTGCTCAGCAGAACCTGCAATGGATGACGCAGCTTATGGATGAAATGCTACGTCAACAGCTCACTGACAATGCGAAAATTCGCGAGTCGCTCCCAAGCATCAAAGCGCAAGTCAGCGCCGGAACATTAACACCAGTGAGCGCGGCGGTTGATGTCATCAACATGCTCAATGGGAAAAACTAATCACATGCGTTTCTTGGCGTTGGATAAGTTAATTAATCTCGAGGACGGGTATCGAAGACGTTTCAAGATTGATTCTCTCGATCTCATCCTTGCGAAAGAGGGTGTCGAGATCTTCGCCTTTGGTGCGGTTTGTCCACACCAAGAGCAGAGTTTGGACGATGCACTTATTGAAGAGGATGTCGTGTATTGCCCCCGCCATAACTTTGGGTTTTCACTTCGCTCGGGCGCCCATGTCGAGGGTTTTTGCAGCGCACTGCCTGTGTATGTCGTGCACTATGAGGGAAACGAGGTCGGCGTACTAATCGATCGTTAATCGTATTCAATGCGTCTCGTTGAGGAAGCGCTCCTCGAGAAAACCCAGCGACCACCACTGCTTGATAATATTGCTCTGAAAGTCGTCTAACCGGTCGATCTCGACAACTTCCCCGGCGCAGATTGCACAGAGCAGTGATTCATCTTCCAGGCGCATTTGGTATCGTTCACCACCCAGGTAGGCGGCAATATGATCCTCGTTTTCTCGCCAAAGCATTCTCTGACTGGGGTTTAGCTCAACGAAGTTTGCGACGGGCTCATTGGTTTGCTCTGGTGGCTCGCTTAAATCAGACAACAGCTCTGCATACCAATCATCGTCTGTATCGAGCGCCTTGAGGGCGTTTAAAACAGCTTGGCGCGCGTTTTGCGTGTGGGCACTCAGAATTTCCCCTGGCCTTGGTTGGACGTTCATTGAATCCTTGTCTTCAAGCAACAACTCATCCTCTAGGCGATCGATGACCCTATCGGACAAACGCGCAATAAGGTCAGTCAGTCTCGGTGCGCGAAAGCCCAGTGAATAGGTCATGCTCTCACCGACCGCTTCCCCCCAGTGCGCAAATCCTGGCGGCACGTAGAGAACATCGCCGGGGTTGAGCAGAAACGTCTCAGTGGGCTCGAATTCATCAATCAAGCACAGCTCGCTATCGCTTACCGTAGGGGTGGTTGAATCGCATTTTGGCCCGATTTTCCACCGTCGTTGTCCCGCTCCTTGAAGCAAGAAGACGTCGTATCTATCGAAGTGGGGGCCTACACCGGCTCCGTCTGTGGCGTAGCTGACCATAATGTCATCGAAACGCCATTGCGGTAGAAAATCCACACAACCGCGGAGAGCCATAACCTCTGGAAACCATTCGTCGACCCGCTGGACTAAAAGGCTCCATTTTCCCTTTCGCTGAAAGTCATTTTCGTTGAATGGTCCATGCTCAAGCGACCAACCGCCCTCATCAAGACTGACTATTCGAGCATCAGCCTCGGGCTCCATTGCCAGCCCGCCCAGCTCCTCAGGGGTGATAGGTGATTGAAAGCCCGGTATGGCACCTTGTATGAGCGTGGGCTTTTTCTGCCAACAGTCGACCAGAAAAGCTTGGGCGTCGAACTGAAAGCGCGGCGAAATCAACGCTTCAGTCCAGCCAGTTTTCGGTCAGTTTTTCAGCAATGCCGACGTAGGTTGAGGGCGTGAGTGCCTGAAGTTCGGTTATGACGGCCTCGGGCAAATCGAGCGTGGCTACGAATTCTTGAAGAATTTCCTTGGTAATCGCCTGACCGCGAGTAAGTGCTTTAAGTTTTTCGTAGGGCTCGGGAATACCGTAACGACGCATAACCGTTTGGATTGGCTCAGCGAGGACCTCCCAGCTGTTGTCGAGGTCTGCGGCCAATCTGGCTGCATTCACCTCTAGCTTGCTTATACCTTTCAGCGTTGCCGAATACGCAAGCAGCGAGTAACCGAAACCAACGCCCATATTTCGTAGCACCGTGCTGTCGGTTAAGTCACGCTGCCAACGACTGACGGGTAGTTTTTCAGCAAGGTGGGCTAGGACCGCGTTTGCAAGACCCAGATTCCCCTCTGAGTTTTCGAAGTCGATAGGATTGACCTTGTGTGGCATTGTGGATGAGCCTATCTCTCCCGCAACGGTCTTTTGCTTGAAGTATCCGAGAGATATGTAGCTCCAGATGTCACGGTCAAAGTCGATGAGGACGGTATTGAAGCGCATCATGGCTTGGAATAACTCAGCCATGTAGTCATGCGGTTCGATTTGCGTTGTCATGGGATTCCAAGTAAGGCCCAGCGACTCTACAAAATCGCGTGAAATACGCTCCCAGTCGAGTGAAGGATAGGCGCTCATATGCGCGTTAAAGTTGCCAACCGCGCCATTGAACTTACCTAAGGGCTTAATAGCTTCAACGGCATCTAACTGGCGCTTCAGCCGAACTGCCACATTGGCCATTTCTTTCCCCAAGGTGGTTGGGCTTGCTGTTTGGCCATGGGTGCGACTCAGCATGGGTAGCTGCGCATGCTCCCGGGCAAGGGCCTCGACACCTGCAATGATCGCCCGCATCTCATGAGCAATCACCGGTACGCCATCCCTGAGCATGAGTGCATGAGATAGGTTGTTAATGTCCTCACTGGTGCACGCAAAGTGGACAAATTCACTCGCCGCTTCGAGTTCGGGATCCGACGAAATGGCGTCTTTTAGAAAATATTCAATAGCCTTTACGTCATGATTGGTGGTTCTCTCAATGTCTTTAACCTGCGAAGCACTATCAATATCAAAGCGCTCTAATACGGCCAGCAAATTAGCCTCTGACGCTGCGCTAAACGTGGGTACCTCTTGGATTTCCTGAAGAGAAGAGAGTGTCCTTAACCACTGAACTTCAACCTCGAGCCTACGTGCGATAAGCCCGTACTCGCTAAAAATACTTCTTAATGGATCAAGTTTAGTGGCGTACCGTCCATCGAGAGGTGATAGGGCGGTTGCAGTTTGATAGGTCATAATACGGCTCCGAGCTGGCACCCGTAGTTTACCACGCGAGCACCTAATGGAGGGAGTCATTCCCCCCGATAGGAGACAACTCTTGGCACAGCGATTCCGCAGTCGAGATCAGTTTCCGGTTGCGGAGAAGGAAATGTCTTTGGCGGCCGCCCAGCTGCTGCCATAAGTGCGCGGAACGTAATCCGGCTAGCAGCAATGTTCGAACTAAATCGGCGTTCTTTGTCTCCTGGAGATGTTGCACATTGCCTTTTACCTTTATGCGATAGGGAAGGTGGCTAATCGTGTCTTGGTAGATCGAGCTGATACTCGTGGCGAGTTCCACCGCATTGTCACTAAAGTGTTGCGCCTTGAAGTTCACATGTCCGAGGCGAGTCGCAACGATTTCTTGCAGATCCGAACGTTTTCTAAATTGAGACTCAAGCTTGAATAAGCCTCGAATATAGACGCCCATGGCGATGTTATCTTCATCAGTCGCATTGCTGAGCATCTCCGTCACGCATCTAAGGCCGAGTTTTACACCCTGAATATTTCCAAATACCGCCTCTACCGTCGGTGCTTCAAAGGCAAACAGCGATCGCAACGATGCCTCGAAAAATGCGCTTGGATAAGAGCCAGTTTTTGCGACTTGATCTACCATTTTCGCGGCTTGGGCGACGCCCGCTAACGCGATAACTTGCTCCTCGAAATTTGATCGCTCGTTCATTGCCACCCACCGTTTAAGCGCTCTGATACTTGCTCTATCACACCACCACCCAGACACACCTCACCTTGATAGAGAACCAGCGACTGTCCCGGTGTGATCGCACGTTGCGGGGTGTCGAATTGAACGCGGTAGCCACTACCGGCTCGGGAAACCACGCAGGTTTGATCGGCTTGTCGATATCTAACTTTTGCGCTGCAATGTAAGGGCAACTCAGGGGGGGATCCGCTGATCCAAAAGAGCTCTCCAGTCTGCAGTGTAGAGGCGAACAGAGCGGGGTTGTCATTGCCTTGGCAAACCCACAGCGTATTAGTCTCAACCTCTTTGTCTACAACGTACCAAGGGGCTTCCGAGGCGTTTTTTAGACCGCCAATACCCAAGCCCTGCCTCTGACCAATGGTGTGATACATCAAACCCTGATGCTCTCCGAGCACGGTGCCCTCAACGCTTTTTATGGGTCCGGGATTTTTCCTTAAATATTGCGCCAAGAAATCAGAGAAGCGCCGCTCGCCGATGAAGCATATCCCCGTGCTATCTTTTTTTGTGGCAGTGCCAAAGTTGTGTTGGCTTGCAATCGATCGAACATCTTTTTTTTCGAGTTCACCGATGGGGAAAAGTGTGTCGGCGAGGGCCGTGTGGTCCACCTGGTGCAAAAAATAGCTTTGGTCTTTTCCAGCATCCAGACCCTTGATAAGCGTGGTTTTATCGTTACTGAAACCAGTCTGAACATAATGTCCTGTGGCAATCTTATCCGCCCCGAGAGCCTTGGCGTAGTCGAGGAACGCTCGGAACTTAATCTCTTTATTGCAGAGTATGTCAGGATTGGGCGTTCGACCCGCACTGTATTCCTCCAGGAAATGCTCAAACACGTTGTCCCAGTACTCAGCCGCAAAATTTGCCGCATGCAGCGGGATTCCAATCGCATCAGCGACCCCCTGGGCGTCCGCCAAGTCCTCCTTCGCGGTGCAGTACTCAGTGCCATCGTCCTCGTCCCAGTTCTTCATGAACAGGCCTTCGACGGAGTAGCCTTGCTCTTTCAGGAGAAGGGCGGACACAGAGGAATCGACGCCGCCTGACATACCGACAATGACTTTCGTAGCGTTGTTATAGCTCATAGAGATCGAACAAGACTTAGGGATGCAACGCCATTTTCTAAGTACTGATCGACGATGTCGAGCACCACGGCGTGTCTTAGGTCTGTAGCAGATGCCGCAATCTCATCACGGGTGAGCCAATGGGTATTTAAAATACTGCCATCGCGCTTAGCCGAATCATCAAACTCGACTGCCTGAGCTGTGAAGCTGTGCCGAAGATAGCAAATACCGTTTGCCGCATTGATTATGGTGACACCAAGGTAGCCCGTGAGCGCCACATGCCAGCAGGTTTCCTCTAAAGTTTCGCGCACAGCGGCCTCCAGCAGACTCTCATTGGGCTCAAGATGCCCTGCGGGTTGATTGAGCACCCGTCTGCCTTGGCTATATTCCTCGACAAGAAGAAATTTGCCATCACGCGCCACGACTGTCGCAACCGTTGCGTGGGGGGTAAATCGGTTATCAGTCACTGTTTTTGGGCCTCCGGGTTCGCGTTCTTCGACCGTTATCTACTGGACCGTTATCTGCTGAAAGGCTCGCTGTCGAAGTCGCTCCGGCCCTTTTGTCTTTTCCCCCGGAAGATCGAGGGGCGGTCCTTATCTGCTGCCTATGAGTGCGCGATTTGTCGTTTTTCTTACCCTGAACACGCTTGTTAACAGAACCAGATGTTAATTCTGCGCGCTCAACGTAAATGTGCTCCCCGGGAGCGAGACCATCGACCGAGTAGGGCCCAATGCTCCTGCGAATCAGGCGCAGAGTCGGGAAACCAACGGCTGCTGTCATTCGGCGAACCTGACGGTTTCGCCCTTCTCGTATGGAAAGCTCTATCCAGCTATCTGGAATGGAGGCGCGGTGGCGGATGGGTGGATTCCGCTCCCAAATAGTGGGTATTTGTAAAAGCTTGCAGCGCGCGGGCAACGTGAGTCCATCCTTCAGCTGGACGCCATTTTCCAGCGCACGACACATGGTAACTGTCGCTTTACCTTCAACCTGAACCCAGTATGTTTTCCACTCTTTGTGCCTTGGGTTCGCCAGCTGATCTTGCAAAGCCCCGTCATTAGTGAGGATCAGCAACCCCTCTGAGTCGTAGTCCAGCCGACCTGCCGCGCGGTAACCCGGGGCCTTCAAATAGTGCGCGAGTGTATCCCGAGGCGAATCTGGTTGGTCGCGATCGGTAAACTGTGACAGGACTCTGAAGGGTTTGTTAAACAATAAGAGGCGATTCATCGCGTTAGTCTGCGGCAAAAAGTGGTAAACTTACGACATAAGAGGGGCGGCATACCGCCACACAATAAACGAATCACTTTGCATGATTCAATCGGGGGCGAGCGTTAGCTCAGCCAGCCAGTCAATCAACCGGAAAGGATCTGACTACTATGGCCTATCAGCACATCAAGGTTCCTACAGAGGGAACACCCATCACCGCAAACGAGGATCACAGCCTCAACGTACCTAACACACCGATTATCCCTTACATCGAAGGGGATGGTATCGGTATCGACATCAGCCCGGTCATGATCAAGGTGGTCGATGCGGCTGTGGAGAAAGCGTACGGCGGTGAAAAGAAAATCGCTTGGATGGAAATCTACACCGGCGAGAAAGCTGCGGAGCTCTACGAGGGGGACTGGTTTCCTCAGGAGACGCTTGACGCGATAAAGTCTTATCTGGTCGCCATTAAAGGGCCGCTCACAACACCTGTGGGCGGAGGGTTTAGATCGCTCAACGTGGCGCTGCGTCAAGAGCTCGATCTGTACACCTGTCTGCGACCTGTTCGTTGGTTTGAAGGCGTGCCTTCTCCGTTGAAGGCCCCCGGTGACACCAATATGGTGATCTTCCGTGAAAACTCAGAAGATATTTACGCCGGTATCGAATACCAAGCGGACTCTGACGAGGCCAACAAAGTCGTTGATTTCCTTATCAACGAAATGGGCGCCACCAAGATTCGTTTCCCCCAAAATGTTGGCATTGGTATCAAGCCCGTCTCTGTCGAGGGTACAAAGCGCCTAGTCCGCAAGTCTATTCAGTATGCAATCGACCAAGATCTTCCGTCAGTGACGTTGGTACACAAAGGCAACATCATGAAGTTCACCGAAGGTGGATTCCGTGATTGGGGGTACGAACTTGCGATGGAAGAATTTGGTGGAGAGCTGCTAGACGGTGGTCCATGGGTCAGAATTACAAACCCAAATAACGGTAAAGAGATCATCATCAAAGACGTTATTGCAGACGCTATGCTGCAGCAGGTGCTACTGCGTCCTCGTGAGTACAGCGTGATTGCGACACTTAACCTCAACGGTGATTACCTGTCAGACGCATTAGCGGCACAGGTAGGCGGTATTGGTATTGCACCCGGTGCGAACCTTTCGGATGACATCGCCTTGTTCGAGGCAACGCACGGAACGGCACCGAAGTACACAGGGCAAGATAAAGTGAACCCAGGCTCGCTTATTTTGTCGGCTGAGATGATGCTTCGTCATCTCGGGTGGAATGAGGCTGCAGACCTTGTGATTGACGGCATGAACGGTGCTATCCAAGCCAAGACTGTGACCTATGATTTTGCGCGTCTAACCGACAATGCCACTGAGGTCTCGTGCTCAGCATTTGGTGACGCTATTATCGAGCATATGAGTTAAGTAAAACTCGCTCGCCCCGAAACACCCAGAGCCCGCACACGCGGGCTTTTTTTTCATTTTTGAAGTGGCCGCACTGCAGGTCCACAGTTTCGCAAGCGCGTAGTGCTAGGGCGCTCACGCGGGGCGACGCTTATTGTCCAGCCTTCCTTTTTTGGCTCATTACGAACCGCACCTACGGAGGAATCAAGGTATTGGTCTTTGCTGATGAAAACGCAGCGCACTGTGCAAAAAACGTCCGCGATGACCCTCGGTTCAAGCCTTATCAGCTTTTTTCAGGCTTTTTTTACTCGCGGCGCATTTTCCTATCTGAGCGCTTTGTTTGGATAGCTTTCCAGCGGTCACTTTTTGATCTGACAAAGTATCGACCAGAACACAGTCCCATGCGTACTAGACTATACTGTGGCAACACTGTTACACATACGTGCGATGACTTATCAAATGAATCAACTGTCAATTCATGCCATGGCATCGTCCCCTAACAAAGGAGACGAAGAGGGTGACCTTGCCGTTGCACCCGCAAAACCCAAGGTAAAGCGGCCGCCGCTATACAAAGTGGTTTTGCTCAACGACGACTACACGCCGATGGAATTTGTGGTCGAGGTGCTTGAGCATTTTTTTTCCATGAACCGCGAAAAAGCCACTCAGGTGATGTTGGCTGTTCATACTCAGGGTAAGGGCGTCTGCGGGATTTATACCCGCGATGTCGCCGAGACGAAGGCTGAATTGGTCAATCAAGCAGCGAGAGATAATGGCCACCCTCTCTTGTGTGAGGTTGAACCCTCACAAGACGACGAAGGAGAATAAACTGTGCTAAGCAAAGACCTCGAGCGAGCGTTAAACGAGTCCTTTAAACAGGCAAGGGCGCAGCGGCATGAGTTCATAACGGTCGAGCACCTCCTGCTCGCGCTGCTCGATGATCCAGCTGCGTCAAAGGTGTTATCCGCCTGCAATGCAAACACGGAAGCGCTGAGAGGTGATCTAGCCGAGTTTATCGACGCAACTACGCCGATGGTGTCGGGTGATGATGAGGTCGATACACAGCCCACGCTAGGATTCCAACGAGTACTCCAGCGTGCCGTATTTCATGTGCAAAGCTCGGGTAAAGCCGAGGTGACGGGCGCCAACGTATTGGTCGCGATTTTCTCAGAACAGGAGAGTCAGGCGGTTTATTTCCTTAAGACTCAGGATATCTCAAGGCTCGATATTGTTAACTTCATCACCCACGGGGTAAGTAAGTCAGAGGATGATGAAGACAGCACTGGCGACGAATTTGCCTCAAGCGGGGACGCAGGCGAAGGCTCAGAAGAAGAGGAGAGTCCGCTAGCAAAATATGCAACCAATCTGAATGAAGAGGCAATCCAAGGACAGATCGACCCTCTCATCGGGCGCTTAGACGAAGTTGAGCGGGTAGCGCAGATTCTCGCTCGCCGTCGCAAGAACAATCCCCTACTTGTTGGTGAGTCCGGAGTGGGTAAAACAGCCATCGCAGAGGGTTTAGCCAAGCTCATCGTTGACGGGCAGGTGCCAGACACACTCAAGGCGGCGGAGGTGTTTTCGCTAGATTTGGGCGCGCTATTGGCCGGTACTAAGTATCGCGGCGACTTTGAAAAGCGCTTCAAAGGTGTACTTGCAGACCTCAAACGCCGTGAAGGATCGATCCTATTTATTGATGAAATCCATACCATCATTGGTGCTGGAGCGGCCTCAGGTGGCGTAATGGACGCCAGCAACTTACTCAAACCGCTTCTTAGTTCGGGCAAGCTGCGCTGTATTGGCTCAACCACTTATGCCGAGTACCGCGGCATTTTCGACAAGGACAAGGCCCTTAGCCGGCGTTTCCAAAAAGTCGATGTGCTCGAGCCATCGGTTGACGATGCCTACAAGATTTTGAAAGGGCTGAAGTCTCGATTTGAGGAGCATCACGGTCTGCGCTATACCGACAAAGCACTTAGAACCGCGACGGAGATGGCGGCGCGGTACATCACAGACAGATTTCTCCCTGATAAAGCGATTGACGTGATCGACGAGGCGGGGGCCTATCAGCAGCTCCAGCCGGCGAGTAAGCGCAAGAAAGTGGTTGGGCCCGGTGATATCGAGGCTGTGATCGCCAAAATAGCGCGCATCCCGCCGAAAACAGTCAATAGCGATGACAAAGCGCTCTTGGAGAAGCTCGAGTCAAACCTTTCTCTCGTTGTATTTGGGCAGAACAAGGCGGTGAGTCAGCTTGTGAGCTCGATCAAGCTGGCAAGAGCGGGACTGCGCTCGGGGGATAAGCCCATCGGGAGCTTCTTGCTTGCTGGTCCTACAGGGGTGGGTAAAACCGAGGTTACAAAGCAACTCGCTATGCAGCTTGGTCTCGAGCTTCTGCGGTTTGACATGTCTGAGTACATGGAGCGACACACTGTTTCCAGGCTTATAGGAGCCCCTCCCGGGTACGTTGGCTACGATCAAGGAGGTCTGCTCACCGACGCGGTGACCAAGCACCCTCATTCTGTGGTGTTGTTGGACGAGATTGAAAAGGCTCACCCTGAGGTATTTAACCTTTTGTTGCAGGTCATGGACCATGGAACCTTGACCGACAATAACGGGCGCAAAGCAGATTTCCGGAACGTTATTTTTGTCATGACGACGAATGCGGGCGCCGAGAGTATTTCTAAACGCTCTATCGGATTCTCTATTCAAGATAACAGCACAGACGCAATGGAGGCGATCAACAAGCTCTTCACGCCTGAGTTCCGAAATCGCTTGGATGCGGTTGTTCCCTTCGAACCGCTTGATCAGGATGTCATTCTCACCGTCGTTGATAAGTTCCTGACTGCATTACAAACGCAGCTAGACGAGAAGCGAGTCCAGTTACAGGTAGATGATGGCGCTCGTGAGTGGCTTGTAGACGAGGGTTATGACCGAAACATGGGCGCCAGACCCATGGAGCGTGTCATCCAAGAACACATCAAGAAACCGTTGGCTGATATGGTTCTCTTTGGCGACCTTGCGAAAGGTGGTATCGCTCAAGTCAGTGTGAATAAAAAAGGGGACGGACTGACGGTTTCAGCAGTCGTCGAAGCGAGCGAGGAAGCTGTCCCTGCGTAAGAAATTGGCTGTTTTGCCTGCAACTGATGGTTTTCCCAGCGCGCACTTTGAGATAGAGTGCGCGCCATCATATTAATCAGGTAGGTTTAATGGCTAAAGAAGATCAAATCGAAATGGAAGGGGAGATTATTGATACGCTTCCCAACACCACATTCCGCGTACGCTTGGAAAACGGTCATGTAGTGACCGCGCACATCTCAGGAAAAATGCGCAAGAACTACATTCGAATTTTGACAGGCGATAAAGTGCGGGTTGAGGTGACCCCATACGATTTGACCAAGGGTCGTATCACCTACCGCGAGCGCTAAATTCACGCCTCGGGCGGTATGTTCACCACAGGTATAGCGGATAACTCACTCGGTTGGGCGCTCGACTCCCCGTACCACCTACCGCCACTAAGCATCTCTAGTGGCTTAAATCGCGTCTTGTAATTCATCTTTTGGCAATTCTCTATCCAATAACCTAGATAGACATAGGGCAGGGCACGCCGTTTTGCGTGGGAGATCTGTAATAACACCGCGAATGTCCCAAGGCTGCGTTTCTCAAGATCGGGGTCATAAAAGGTGTAGATAGCAGCCAGGCCGTCGAGCATTTCGTCAGACACGGCTACACAGACCAATTTGTCCTTCTCATAAAGTCTGAAATAACGGGTTGAGCCAAGGCTATTGTTTAAAAAGGACTCGTACTGATCCCTATCTGGCGGAAACATGTCACCGTCAGCGTGCTTACCCGAGATATAGCGCTCGTAGAGCTCGTACGCTTCGTCATCAATAACCGAGTCAGTGATTTCAAGCCTGAGATCCTGATTTGTATTAATCACCCTTCGTTGGCTTTTGCTAGGTTTAAACTCTGATGCGAAGACGCGGGCAGCAACGCATGCGTTACAGTTATTACAGTGCGGTCGATAAATATGATCACCGCTTCGCCTGAATCCCATCAGTGATAATTCGGTGTATAACTCTGGGCTTATCGTTTGTCTTGGATCAACAAAGAGCGTGGTGGCCTCTTTCTCCGGAAGATAGGAGCACCTGTGCGGGAAGGTGGTAAAAACCTTAATTTCTCGGAGGTTAGCCGTCACTGCATCGATCGCTTATTGTGTTCTATTACCTAGCGCTGTTCATGATACGGATGTCATGAGCCCCTGTGATGCTTGAGTGTAGTCAGATATATCGCTTTGGCAAAGCGGAGTGCGCGAAAAAGATACGGATCTGCCGTGTTTTCAGGATTACTTATCCTCCGTCGTTACTGTGATCATACAGGTGTTATCCCTTCCGCTATCTGCTGTTAAACTCGACGTCGCTGGCTTTCAATACAACAAAAATGAGTGCCAAGTGGCGTTAAAGTAATGTTCCTCTTATCAAAGCATGCAGTCGAGGTCAGTAATGAGCGAGCGAGATAAACAATACTTCCGATCTTACGGTTATGTAGCGGCAGCTCTCGCGATTCTGGCGGGCATCGTTCTGGGATTCAGAGCGGCCGTTGAAGATATCTTGCTGACAGAGTCTGGGCTGATTGAGAGAGCCTCCGCTCTCGGATACTTCGCCTGTGCGGCCTATATGCTTGCCAACGGAGGGCGTGATTTCATTCGCACACGGGGTTATTTCGTGGTGCTAGTGACCTTATTCGGTTGCCGAGAGCTTGATTTTGACAAGGCGTTCACGACGATCGGTATTCTTAAGTCACGTTTCTTTGTGAGCCCCGACGTGCCGTATGGTGAGAAGCTTGCGGGCTTCATTGTCATATCGATGTTGATTTGGTCAGTCTACAAGATCCTATCGCAGCACTTCAGTGGATTCTTGTCGGACCTTCGAGCCAAAACGCCAGAAGCAGTCGGTATTGCCATCGTGTTCTTCCTTCTCGCATTTTCGAAATCAATCGATGGTCTGCCGCGCAAATTACAGCCACTGGGCATTGAGGTTAGCGCAGAGGTAAATGCCTTTTTCGGCGCGCTGGAGGAGGTGCTCGAGCTCGGTATTCCGATCTACATTGCGATAGTAGCCCATGCTTGGTTTAGGCGACCGACACCCTAGCTGAGTTGCTTGGTTGCACAACCACCTCAATTTGAACTAGGGCTGGCGGTGGCGCGTCAGTACCTCTTGATCAGCTTGCCTTGTCCGGAGATGTGTGTGCCCAAGGCGTCATAGCATCCACACGACAGGCATCATCTCGATTAATAGTTAATCGAAATCCAGAGATTCCTGCACTAGGCGCTCTCACAGGTATTCGTCTGCTTATAGATATTTCTCTAATAGCTGCTCGAACTCTACCCGAGGAATGAGACTCATACCTAGCGACTCTAAATGTGGGTTCGGCATTTGACAGTCGATAAGCGCCAAGTCTGGAAAATGCACCTTTGAACACAAAGAGTGAAGTGCCACCTTGGAAGCATTCGTTTGCCTTGAGAACATTGATTCGCCAAAGAAAATCCGCCCCAGCGTTACGCCGTAGAGTCCGCCTACAAGTTCCTCTCCGTCAAATACCTCAACACTCTGCGCGTAGCCCATGCGGTGCAAGTTTGTATAGGCCAGTGCGATATCGCTGCTTATCCACGTTGCAGATCGTTGCTCGGTCAATTCAGCACAGGCAGCGACAACCTCTTGAAAGCAGCGATTTACAGATATCGTCCAGGAAGACTTGTTGAGGAACTTTTGTAGAGATCGAGAGACGTGCAACTGACTGGGAAAGAGCACTGCGCGCGGATTTGGCGCCCACCACAAAATAGGCTCGCCGTCCTCATACCACGGGAATATACCTCGCTGGTATGCGTGCAATAGCCGCTCAGCACTGAGATCCCCCCCGACAGCCAACAAACCATTGGGGTCAGTTAGCGCATTCTCAGTGGGAGGGAAGGGCTCGATCATATCGAGAGAATGATTATTGTGCGTCTAGATACTTCTCGGCATCTAAGGCCGCCATACAACCAAAACCTGCCGAAGTAATCGCTTGCCGGTAGATGTGATCGGACACATCGCCGGCTGCGAAGACGCCCTCAACAGACGTGAGCGTCGCATTGCCATCAAGTCCTGACGACGTCTTGATATAGCCATCGTTCATTTCGAGCTGGCCAACAAACATGTCGGTATTGGGCTTGTGACCAATTGCAATGAAAACGCCGTCGACCGCCATCTCCACCGGGTCATCTCCCTTGGCAGACGCCAAACGAACGCCTGTGACTCCGGTTTCATCGCCCAATACCTCATCGAGCTGCCGATGCCAGTTCAGGGTGATGCGGCCCTCTTCAGCACGGGAGAACAATCGGTCTTGGAGCACTTTCTCGGCTCTCAATTCGTCGCGGCGATGAACGAGGTGAACCTTGCTGCAGAGGTTTGAGAGGTAAAGCGCTTCCTCAACTGCTGTGTTGCCACCACCCACAACGACGACTTCTTTATTGCGATAGAAGAACCCGTCGCAAGTCGCACAGGCGCTGACGCCTTTGCCCATGAAGGCACTCTCGCTCTCGAGCCCAAGGTATTGCGCGGAAGCACCCGTTGCGATGATCAGTGAATCACAGGTGTAAGAATGGCTTCCTGTAAGAGTGAATGGCCGCTGATTGAGGTCAACATTTTCGATGTGGTCAAACACAATCGCAGCTTCGTAGCGTTCAACATGCTCTTGCATTTGCTGCATAAGAGCGGGCCCCTGCAGACCTTCTGGTCCGCCGGGCCAGTTCTCAACTTCCGTTGTCGTAGTGAGCTGCCCACCCTGCTGCATTCCCGTAATCACAACGGGATTTAAGTTCGCTCTCGCCGCATAAACAGCGGCAGTGTATCCGGCGGGGCCGGAGCCCAAAATGATCAGGCGATGGTGATTCGATGTACTCATTCTCGAGGATTTTCCATGGTCTAAAAAAGCGTGGCGTGAGGGTACAGCATTACAGACTTTAACGAAATATTAACGTCTTAACGGATGTTTCAAATCTCTTTTTAAGTCATTGAAATATAATGTTTAATTTTTGAAAATTGAAAAATATGTTTGTGTTATGATGCGACAAACCAATGGGGGATTCACAATTGCCGACTAAGTCCACTCCGTCAAAGGTGCCGCAAGCGGAAACACAATCCAGCGTGCCCGGTGCGATGGCCAGTGTAGGCTTCATCGCTGGTCTCGCGGCTGCTTCCTTCGTCTTGGTGAGTTTGCTGACATTTAGTACGTCTGACCCAAGCTGGAGCTCGAGTGGGGCCGGTGATGTGCTCCGCAACCAGGGTGGCATCGTAGGCGCTTACTCGGCAGATGTTTTGTTCTCGTTGGTAGGGTTCCTGGCTCTGGGGGTTCCGTTACTGCTACTTTGGTTAGCTTATCGATCTATTCGTCCGATCACACGCGCCATTCAGACTTCAACCGACCGTGTAATCGCCTCGCTTGGCTGGATAACGTTCCTTGCAGCGAGTGCCGGCTTAGTCCAGTTAGCCATCCCGGAGAGCGAGTTCTTGCCACAGGGGACTGGCGGTATTGTTGGCTACGGGGTCGCGTCTTGGTTCACCGCAGCGTTTTCTGATTTCGGGGCGAGGTTACTGCTGAGTTTTTGCGCACTCTTGGGTGGCACGCTCGCTTTTGACATTGACTGGATGCAGGTTGCTGAGCGCGTAGGCACCATCACACTCAATGCAGTCAGCACAGTGCGTGGGCGCATAGACGACTTCAATGACCGGAGGAGATTACGTCAAGAAAAAGCCAAGCGCGGTGTTCAAATCGCGGCTTATGTAGAGAAAGAGAAGCGTCGCTCGCCTCCTAAGATTAAGGCCCCCAAGTTACTTGAGAATGTCGGCAAAAAAGCTGAGCGTGAAAAACAGCAGCATTTATTCGAATCGGCTGAAGTTATGCCGATGCCGCCGCTGGAGTTGCTCGACGCACCGACACAATCGGGGCCGCGCGGGTATTCAGCGTCAGAGTTGGAGTCTCTTTCTCGACTATTGGAGATAAAACTGGCCGACTTTGGGATCACCGCAGAGGTTGTTGCCGTGTATCCGGGTCCTGTTGTTACGCGCTTTGAAATTCAACCTGCGGCAGGTGTAAAGGTCAGCCGAATCTCGAACCTCGCAAAGGATTTGGCCAGATCATTAGCGGTTATATCGGTTCGTGTTGTGGAGGTTATACAAGGTAAAAGTGTCGTTGGTATTGAGATACCTAATGCTGACCGGCAGACCGTTAATTTCCGAGATGTGCTTAGCTCCGCCGTATTTGATGACGCTAAGTCGCCTTTAACCATCGCGTTGGGGCACGACATTGCAGGATCGCCGGTCGTCGCAGATCTTGGCAAAATGCCGCACGTTTTGGTGGCCGGAACTACCGGCTCAGGTAAGTCTGTAGGCGTCAACTGCATGCTCGTAAGCCTTCTCTATAAGGCGGCCCCCGAAGACCTAAGGTTGATTCTTGTAGACCCCAAAATGCTCGAGCTCTCGGTCTATGACGGGATCCCACACCTACTCACGCCCGTCATTACCGATATGAAGGATGCTGCTAACGGCTTGCGTTGGTGCGTTGCTGAAATGGAGCGTCGTTACAAGCTCATGTCCTTGCTCGGAGTTCGCAATCTCGCAGGTTACAACCGCAAGGTTAAGGATGCTGAAAAGGCGGGCACGCCTATCGATGATCCGCTATGGATTCCGGATCCTGTCCTTGAGTTAACCGGCGAGGATCAATCAGCGCCGGCGCTGGAGACACTTCCAAGCATTGTGGTCGTGATCGACGAATTCGCTGATATGATGATGATCGTCGGAAAGAAGGTCGAAGAGCTCATTGCGCGTATTGCACAAAAGGCGAGGGCGGCCGGAATCCACCTCGTGTTGGCCACCCAGCGGCCATCTGTCGACGTTATCACGGGCCTCATCAAGGCAAATATCCCATCCCGCATGGCTTTCTCTGTCTCTTCAAAAATCGACTCACGGACGATTCTGGATCAGGGCGGCGCGGAGCAGCTACTTGGCTATGGGGACATGCTGTATCTTCCCTCAGGCTCCAGCACTCCCACGCGGGTTCATGGTGCCTTCTGCTCCGATGACGAGGTTCACCGAGTGGTCGCCGATTGGCGTCGTCGTGGTACGCCTGATTACATCGATGGGTTACTCGATGAAGGCGGGCAAACACCGGTCACCGCGCAAGAATTGCAGTCCGCAGCATCATCCGAGGAAGACCCCGAGAGCGATGCGCTTTATGACGAGGCGGTTCATTACGTCTGCAGTAGTCGTCGCGCGTCTATCTCCTCAGTGCAGCGCAAACTGAGAATTGGTTACAACAGAGCGGCCCGTCTCATCGAAACAATGGAGGCCACAGGCGTTGTCTCAGCGATGGGCAGTAATGGTCAGCGGGAAGTGCTCGCGCCTCCACCTCCGGGAGGCGATGATTGATCCGCGTCCTGATATGTTTCCTGTTGTTGGCCAGTGCGCTTATTGCGCAGGGGAAAGAAGCTGAACCTTGGCCATTAGCGGGCTTGACCGGGGTCTCCGGTACATTTCTGAGTGAAACAAAAGCCCCGAATGCCACCGAGGTAGTCAGAAGCAGCGGGCGATTCATGAGTATTAAGCCCGATCATTACCTCTGGGAAATACAGACGCCAGACAGACAGGTATTGCTGATTACGCCAGATGGATTCTGGCAGATAGATTTCGATCTAGAGGTTGTAATTGTCCGAGACGTCCCCGACGCAGAATCGCTACCGCTTGCTTACATCTGGCTTGATCAGGCTGAACTCAAGGGGTTCTCAGATAAGGTCTCTTCTGGACAAGTGCAGGCAATTAGCGGGTTTGACCTCACTGTATTGAGCCCGAAGTCACTGGAGATGCGTATCGTCGACCCTCTTGGTCGTACGACGCGGTTCGAGCTAGATATTACGTCTACCGAAGCGCCCAGTCCCGCGCTGTTCCAGCCCAATATCCCGGAGGGGACCGATTTCTTTGATGAGCGAACCGGGAGCACGGGGTTGATGGCTCAATGATTGCACTCTCGATTGCTGTAGGTGGCGCACTGGGTGCCGTAGCCAGGTTTTTGGTTCACCAACACATTCTTGCCAATGGATATAGCGCACTGGGGTTTTCGACGCTAACGGTCAACGTTGCTGGCTCTTTTGTGTTGGGTTGTTGCTTTGTGTTCTTCGAGCGCTTTAGTGCTTCCGAGGCGCTGCGTTTGGGGCTAATGGTCGGCTTTCTTGGCGCTTTCACCACTTTTTCCACTTTTTCTTTAGAGCTGGTTAGCGATCTGCAGACCGGCAATATCATGCGTGCAGCGATTTATGCCGCGGCTTCGGTGCTGTTCTGTGTACTTGCCTGCTACGCGGGTATCGTTGTCGCACGTTCAGTCATCGACTAATTCGATTTAGGCGTTAAACTAGCGCCCCTCACGTTATCGGTTATTTCCTACTTTCTTATGCTAGACCTGAAGCTTGTTCGTAAAGACCCTGAAGCCATCGCAACTCTTTTGCAAAAGAAGAATTACGAGTTTCCAGTCTCGCAATTTGTAGCACTCGACGCGGAACGCAAAGCGGCTGATATACGCTCGCAAGAGCTCCTCGCCGAGCGCAAGAAAGCGTCAAAGCAGATAGGGGGTCTAATTGCCTCTGGAAAGTCAGTGGACGAAGCTAAAGCAGAGGTTGATGAGATCCTGAGCCGCATATCCGCGGAACTTGATACGGCGGTCGCGCGCGCAAAGGAGATTCAACAATCTCTCGATGATCTGATGATGCAGACGCCTAATACTCCGGACGCAGCTGTGCCGGCAGGGCAAGATGAGGAAGATAATGAGGAGGTGCTGAAGTGGGGAGTGCCTGCAGACTTATCATTCGAGCCAAAAGATCACGCGGATCTTGGAGAGGCCTTGGGTCAACTCGATTTTGAGATGGCGGGTAAGATCACGGGTAGTCGGTTCGCAGTCATGCAGGGGGAACTGGCGAGACTCCAGCGCGCGTTGACGCAGTTTATGCTCGATATGCATACCCAAACCCACGGTTACACAGAGGTTTACGTGCCCTTTATTGTGAATTCTGACTCGCTTTACGGCACAGGGCAGCTACCGAAATTTGCTGAGGATTCCTTCAGACTGGAAGGTGATTCAGGTTACTACCTGATTCCGACAGCAGAGGTGCCTGTTACTAATATGCTCAGAGATCGCATTATTGAGGACTCAGAGCTGGGTGAGGGCGGCCTTAAGTTCACTGCGCACACACCTTGCTTCCGAAGCGAGGCGGGGAGTTACGGGCGGGATACGCGCGGTCTGATTCGTCAGCACCAGTTTGAAAAGGTGGAATTGGTTCAAGCAGTACGCCCCGATCAGTCAGACGACGCCCTCGAGGCACTAACGGGACATGCAGAAGCGATCCTACAGGCACTAGAGCTACCCTACCGGAAGGTTCGCTTGTGCGGCGGTGACTTAGGTTTCTCCGCAGCACTAACCTACGACCTGGAAGTCTGGCTACCAGGGCAGGGTGCTTACCGTGAAATTTCTAGCTGCTCAAACTTTCGTGACTACCAGGCTCGCAGGATGCAGGCGCGTTGGCGTAACCCCACAACAGGAAAGCCAGAACTCCTGCATACGCTGAATGGCTCAGGTCTTGC
The DNA here is from genome assembly GCA_913063005.1 of uncultured Halieaceae bacterium. Lineage (GTDB taxonomy): Bacteria > Pseudomonadota > Gammaproteobacteria > Pseudomonadales > Halieaceae > Luminiphilus. The sequence goes on from CAJXZI010000005.1 coordinate 23,982, forward strand.
GGTAGGCAGGACTCTCGTGGCCGTCATTGAAAATGGGCAACAGGCAGACGGTTCAGTCGTTCTTCCAAAGGCCATTGCAAGCTACATGGGCACCGACACAATCAGTCTCTAGCGGACCCACTGCGGTCGGGTAACGGCCGTTAAACATATTTAAAGACTGAGAGTCTAAACCTTAGATCGCTCTCGACCGAGGCTTTACAGGCTGAGTGGGGGGGCGAATTTCCAACGCCGATTATGTGACTAGGCGTGACACACCCATTAAGCGAATCGTCGATAAGCTTACGAAGTTCTATTTAATGTCCGCCCTCGCCATAACTGGCCCCGAAAGGTTTATGGCGTCTACAAGAATCCGCGCGGTCTCTGTAATGAGAGCATCCTCCTCATCATCGGCGTTCAGTGTTGCTTGTGAGTGTGGCGACTCTGAATCGGGGTTGGCTGAGCTATCCACCGCTGCTTGTTCTTCCTTCTCGCTTTCTTTTTCTTCGTCTACCTCTTCTTGATCCTCTGAATCAAACATATCATCTAAAGAGGCTAATTC